>JAOTXR010000099.1 GCA_029862285.1 Gammaproteobacteria bacterium | reverse complement strand
AAGAAATCCGCGCCCTCGAGGAAAAATGGGCGTTTCTCGGGAAAGAATAATTCGAATTGCTCGTTTACCGACAACTGCGCGACATCGGCCTCGACCTGGGAAAAATCCGGGTTCAGGGTGGCGCTCAGGGTGAGATCCGGGGTGATACCCCAACGCACGTCAACACCGGGTTCGAAGTCGGCATCGCCGGAAACCAGCGGATCGGTTACGTCCGAACGTGTGTCCGATTGGTTTATTGTTAGCGTCGGTGCGATTACCAGGTTGCGTCCGGGCTCGGCACAGGCAAAACCCCTTATTTTTTCCAGTTGACAGAGATAACAGTCGCGACCACGATCCTGTTTGTTATTCGAAATCCGATGCCGTTGTGAGCGCGGATAGAAACGTAACACGTCGATTCCCCAGGTCTGGCGACCCTCACTGCGGGGAAAACGAAGTTGTTGCAGTGGAATGGCCATCTCCACCTCGAACCCCTGTTTGGTGATACGACCGGCCGAGTTCCAGATCGCGTCCCAGGAGTCGTCTTCGTTCTGATTGACATCGTCGTTGGTGAGGTCCATCTGCGCGCCAAAGGGGTTGGTGAAGAATTCAAATGCGAAGCGCTCATCGTTAAAGGTGTCAATTACGATCCCGACCATGTCATCGGACCAGGCGCTGTCGCGATCGCGCAGATACGCGCGAATCTGTCCGGGTTGCGGGTCATGCGCCCGAAAAGCCACCAGCAACTCGGAGCCGTTCTCGCCCAGGAATACTTCTGTACGTACCGGCGGCTTGATGTTCTCGCCTGGCCGGGTCTCGACATCCAGCTCCATGGTCAATGCACCGGCCCAGTCGCTTTCGTCAATAACCCCATCTACCTGGATATCAGCCCCGATGCGCGGTATCTCTCGCAGACCACCAGGATTCTCATCTGGCAGGTCCCGTGCAGTGCAGGTGTTCTCGCCGCGGGCGCTCGCTGCACACAGAAACAGGATCAGCAACAGCGATATAGGACGTGCCAGGCTCATGCTCAAATCACTGACTATCAAGGTGGGTGTTTCTTAGAGACCGTTGGAGTTGGATAAGTTTAAAAAAGTTTTGCATGCATTGCTGGCAATTAAGGCAGGTGTGGTTGGGCCAGGTATGCGGATGTCAGCATTTCGCTCAGGCGGCTGCGGGTGCGCGCAAATTCGAATGCCAGGCGTGCGCCGGCATAAAGGTGAGCGGGCGCCGCCGCCGCAGAGATAATCAGTTTGACGCGGCGATCATAGAATATGTCGACCAACCCGATAAATCGGCGCATATCGTCATCCCGTGCTTCACCCAGCACCGGAACGCCTGAGAGCAGTACCGTGTGGCACAGCCGGGCAATCTCCAGATAGTCTGCGGCACCACGTGGCGCAGTGCACAACTCATTGAAATCAAACCATATTACACCGTCTGCACTGTGACGGCTGGCGATGAGTCGCCCGGCGATCTGCACCATGGCGCCGCTGCGTGGTTGATCGGGGGCCAGCTCCGACAGACAACGCCTGAGGTTCTGCTCGGCTTCGCTGTCCAGCGGATGGTGGTAGATCTCAGCGGATTCCAGCACCCGCAAACGATAATCCTCTCCCTGTCCAATACTCATTACCCGCGTTTGTTGCTGCAGCAGTTCTATAGCAGGCAAGAATCGTTGCCGCTGCAATCCGTCGCGGTACAGTTGCTGTGGTGGCACATTCGACGTTGCTACCAATGTGACGCCGTTGTCGAATAGGGCGGCAAGCAGGTTGCCGAGGATCATGGCATCGCCGATATCCGAAACAAAAAACTCGTCGAAACACAGTACCCGGGTATCGGCAGCAATGCGTTTTGCGATTAGTGGCAACGGGTTCTGTGTTTCTTTCAGTGCGCCAAGCTGCTCGTGCGTATCCTGCATAAAGCGATGAAAGTGGCTGCGCCGTTTTTCGTCGAACGGCAGTGAATCGAAGAACATGTCCATGAGATAAGTCTTGCCACGACCGACGCCGCCCCACAGGTACAAACCCTCCTCGGGAGCGACCGCGCCGTCGATGCGCTTGCGCAGCTTCCGTAACAATCCGGTCCGGCGCTGTTTGCACAGTCGCGTGGCGAGATCATCCAACGCGGCCACTGCAGCCTGCTGCCCCGGATCAATCGTGAATTTTCTTTCGAGCAGGTCGCGCTGGTAGCGTGCAGTGAGGCCGATGTCGCCAGTCATAGTGAGCCGTGGTCAATCCCGGGCGAGTTCAGGGAGGTTGCGGAAGTGGTCCAGTGCCTGTGGATTGGCCATTGCATCGGTATTTTTTACCTTGCGGCCATGAATGACATTTTGTACTGCCAGTTCCACAATCTTGCCACTCATGGTCTTCGGGATATCGGCTACCGCGATAATCTTTGCCGGCACATGCCGGGGCGTTGTGTGGTCGCGTATAGTCTGGCGTATCCGTTCCCGTAACCTGTCGTCCAGCGTCACACTGTCACGCAATCGCACAAACAACACGACCCGCTGGTCGCTTTTCCAATCCTGGCCTACCGCAATCGACTCCAGGATCTCGTCGAGTTTTTCCACCTGGCGATAGATTTCCGCCGTGCCGATACGGACGCCACCGGGATTGAGTACGGCATCGGAACGACCGTAAATGATGATACCGTCATGCTCGGTAAGTTCGGCGTAGTCACCGTGGCACCAGGTATTGGAAAAACGCTCGAAGTAAGCGTGATGGTAACGGCTGCCATCCGGGTCATTCCAGAAACCCAGTGGCATGGATGGGAACGGCCGGGTGCAGACCAATTCGCCTTTTTCTCCGGTAACCGAGTTGCCATTGTCGTCGTAGATTTCAACTGACATTCCCAGGCCGCGGCACTGCAGCTCTTCGTGGTAGACCGGTAGCATCGGGTTGCCAAGGGCGAAGCACGAAATAATATCAGTTCCACCAGAGATCGACGAAAGTTGCACATCTGCCTTGATCTGCTGGTAGACGTAGTCATAACTGTCCGCTGCCAAAGGCGATCCCGTCGACAGGATGCAACGCAGATTCGTCAAGTCAAAATGGGTCACAGGTTTTACCCCGGTCTTCTCCAGCGCTGACAGATACTTGGCGCTGGTGCCAAAGACCGTGAGTCGTTCCTCTGCAGCCATGCGCCAGAGAACTTCCGGATCCGGAGCAAAAGGCGACCCGTCGTAGAGCACGACGGTGGCACCGGTGGCAAGCGTGCTCACCAGCCAGTTCCACATCATCCAGCCACAAGTGGTGTAAAAGAAAACCCGATCGACTTCGGTAATGTCGGTGTGCAGAACGAGTTCTTTCAGGTGTTGCAGTAGCGTTCCGCCGGCACCGTGGACAATGCACTTTGGCGTGCCAGTCGTACCCGACGAATACATGATGTACAGCGGATGATCAAAGGGCAAAGCGCTGAAAACGATATCGCTGGCGGCAATCCGGAAATCGGCCAATAGACAACTGGCTGGTACACCATCGAGAACGGGTTGATCGTGCAGAAAAGGAACGACCACCAGCCGTTCAATCTCGGGCAAAGCAGGAAGTATCTCCCGCAGCCGTCCCAGTAAATCGATTTCCTTGCCGTTATAACGATAACCGTCGACTGCAAAGAGTATTTTGGGTGCGATTTGACCAAAACGATCGAGCACACCATTCACCCCAAAATCAGGTGAGCACGAGCTAAAAGTTGCACCCAGGCTGGTTGCCGCCAGCATTACGGTGATGGTCTCGGGAATATTCGGCATGTACGCGGCAACGCGATCGCCTTTGCTGACGCCGGCAGCCCGCAATCCTGCCGCGATTTCGGCGACACTCTGCCATAGCTCATCACGAGAGAGTTCGCGTCGCTGGCCGGACTCGTCGCGAAAAATGATTGCCGCCTGTGGACCGCGAAAACGCAGAAGGTTCTCAGCGAAGTTCAGACGGCTGCCCGCAAACCATTTCGCGCCCGGCATGCGATCACCGTTCTCCAGCACAGTGTCCCAGCGTCGTGCTGCTTTGATGTCGCAGAAGTCCCACAGCGCGGGCCAGAATTTCTCCTTATCGTCTGTGGACCATTGCCACAGATCGCTGTAGGCCGAGACATCCCTGTTTTCAAGTTGCGATATCTGTGCGGCAAATTGGGCGAGTTGCGATGCCCGGGCGCGCTCCGCCGTTGGCCTGTAGACGGGAGCAGTCATGGATCAGCCCAGTTTCTTCTCCAGATCCGGGACGATTGAGAACAAATCGCCAACCAACCCGAAGTCGGCGAGGGCAAAGATTGGCGCCTCGGCGTCCTTGTTTATTGCCACAATTGTGCCTGCATCTTTGATCCCGGTTACGTGCTGGATGGCGCCGGATATACCCACCGCAATATAGAGATCCGGTGCAATGATTTTGCCGGTCTGACCGATCTGCATGTCGTTGGGTACGTAGCCTGCGTCGACTGCCGCACGGGAGGCGCCGACGGCGGCACTCAGCTTGTCTGCCAGCCCGTAGATGATCTCGAAGTTCTCTGCGCTACCCACGCCGCGGCCACCCGATACGACACGCATCGCCGACTGCAGATCCGGACGCTCACTAACCTGCGCTTGAAGATCGATATAGCGGGTGTGTGCCGGTAAGTCGGCGTCAGGCGATACCGCGGTGATTTCGGCATTGCCGTCAGTTGCTGCGGCCTTGAACGAAGCGATACGTACGGTGCCACACACGGTGCAGTTGTCGGGTACGCTGACTTGCACTATGACATTGCCGGCATAGATCGGTCGTTTGTAGGACCGTTCCGATTCCACCGACATGATGTCGCTCACCTGCGGCGCGCCAAGCAAAGCTGCAACGCGAGGCAAGACATCCTTGCCAAAGGTCGTCGATGGTGCCAGCACGTGGGTGTAATCTGCCGCCAGTTTAGCAATCTGCGGTGCCAGTACGGCTGCCAGTGGTTTTGCGTTTTCCGGGCGCGATGCGTGTAGTACGCGAGCTGCACCCGCGAGTGTCGCAGCGCTGGTAGCAAGCGAATCGGCGCCATTGCTGAATACTGCGACGTCGGTCTCACCAATCTGGCTGGCGCAACTCATGGACTTGGCCGTAGACAGATTCAGCTCAGCGCCATCGTGTTCCGCGATCAGTAATACCCGGGTCATTACAGTACTCCCCTGTCGCGCAACGCGGCGATCAATTCATCGACGGTCTCGACCATTATGCCGGCCTGCCGTTGGGGTGGAGGCTCGTAATTTTTTGTTTCCAGAGCCGGTGGCGCGTCGATGCCCAGTTCCGATAGCGCAATAGTCTCGAGCGGTTTGCGTTTGGCTTTCATAATGTCAGGCATTTTCACAAAGCGTGGTTCATTGAGGCGCAGATCAACCGTTACAACTGCGGGCAGGTCGATGTCGATGATCTCAAGACCGGCATCAACCTCGCGCGTAACGCGGGCCGTTTCGCCATTGAGCTCGAAGCTGGAAGCGGAAGTTGCCTGTGGACGCTGCCACAGCGCCGCAAGCATCTGACCGGTCTGGTTGGAATCGTCGTCGATTGCCTGCTTGCCAAGAAATACCAGGCCGGGTTGTTCTTTCTCGACCAGCTTGTGGAACACCCTCGCTGCGGCCAATGGTTGTATCTCGTCGTCACTCTCAACCAGTATGGCTCGGTCGGCGCCCATCGCCAGTGCAGTACGGAGCTGTTGCTGGGAGGCGGAGGTGCCGATACTGACCGCGACGATCTCGTCGGCGTCGCCGCGGTCGCGGATTTGCAGCGCCTCTTCAACGGCGATTTCATCGAAGGGGTTGACGGACATCTTGACCCCGTCAGTGATCACACCGTCACCCTGGCGGTTGATTTGTACCCGCACGTTGTAGTCAATAACGCGTTTGACGCAAACAAGTATCTTCATTTGAGTGTCTTTCCGGATTCAGAGGTTTTCGTAATTGGGGCCGGACCCACCCTCGGGCGGTACCCAGTCGATAATTTCGTACGGGTCCTTGATGTCGCAAACCTTGCAGTGCAGGCAGTTTGCAGCATTGATGTGCAGGCGTTTACCACCGCTGCCGTCGTCGACCATTTCATAAACTTGCGCCGGGCAAAACCGGGTGCAGGGGTTGTCATACTCCTCGGCACAGCGGGTGGCACAGATTGACGTGTCGCGCACCTTGAGGTGCACAGGCTGGTTTTCGTCGTGCGCGAGCGTTGCAAAGTATATCGAGGCGAGGCGGTCATGTGGTTGCAGATCGCGTGCGAGATAATCGGTTTTGGAACCACTTGTCACTGAGAGTTTTTTCAGGCTCGACCAGTCCGCGTGGTTTTTAAGGGTCCACGGCAGCTTGCCAAGGGTTACAGTTTCCAGGCCGGCGTTGATCAGCCCCGCCCACATGCCGTGGCGAAAACCGGGCCTGATATTACGGACCTTGCGTAACTCGCGGCCGCGTTCCGAGGCACGAAAGGCCGCATCGAAACCCGCGCTGCTGCCATGCTTGGCCAGATGATCGGCAGCCTGCATGCCACTGCCCAGCGCCATGTGTACGCCTTTGATCTTGGGCACGTTGAGGGTGCCGCCGGCGTCGCCAATCAGTAATGCGCCGGGCATTTCCAGACGCGGTAGCGCCTGGTAGCCACCTTCGACCAGCGAACGTGTGCCGGCCGATAATATTTCGCCGTCTGCCAACAACGGACGCACTGCCGGGTGGTGTTTGTACTGCTGGAAGGCTTCAAATGGACTGAAGGCCGGGTCTTCGTAGTCCAGTCCGGCTACAAAGCCGATATACACGCGATCCTGGTCAAGATGATAAAGAAAACTTCCGCCATAAATGCTGCGATCGAGTGGCCATCCGATCGTGTGCCGGATCAGCCCGGGCTGTACCCGCCCTTCGGGTACCCGCCACAGTTCCTTGAAGCCGATACCGTAGGTTTGCGGCGATTTACCTTCATCGAGACGATAGTGTGCGATCAGTTGTTTGGACAGACTGCCGCGACATCCTTCCGCCAGCACGGTGTGTCCGGCATGGATATCGACACCGGGTGTGTAGTTCGCTCCGGCGCGGCCGTCTTGTTGGATTCCCATGTCGCCGCAACGGACACCGATGACTTTGTTGGCATCGTCGAACAACATCTCGACACCGGCGAAACCGGGGAAGACATCGATACCCAGTTCTTCAGCATGACTGGCCAGTCTCCGGCAAAGACCCCCCAGCGACATGACAAAGTTGCCCTTGTTATGCATCTGCGGCGGATTCATAAAACGAATCGCGCGCTTGCGGGTCAGAAAGGCAAATTCATCTTTTGTCGCCGGTACACAAATTTCCGGTGGGTTA
>JAOTXR010000098.1 GCA_029862285.1 Gammaproteobacteria bacterium | reverse complement strand
GCGCCACTATGGAGGAATTGTATTTGCTCCAGAAGTTGGCGCGCGATCTGGGCAGCGACAATATTGACCATCGCTTGCATACACGGGACTTCGACGACGACCGCAACGATCCGCAGTTCCCGTGGCTTGGCGTTGACATCGCGAAGCTGGAAACCGCCGACACGATACTCGTGATTGGCTCGAATATTCGTCATGAAGTGCCGATCCTGGCTCATCGTTTGAGAAAGGCCGGACGGTCGGGCGCCAAGGTCAGTTTCATGAATCCGCCCGGATATGAGTATCTGTTTCCGATACATCAATATTCCAGTGCACCGTTAAGCGAGCTGGGTAATCAACTGGCGGCGCTGCTGGGTGCAGTCGAGTCGGATTGTGGACAGCGGGCTGATCTGTCGGTGCCCCGGGGTCCTACCGACGATACACACCGGGCCATTGCGCAGTCGCTGTTGCAAGGCGAACAAAAGCACCTCCTGCTCGGAAATCTCGCCACCCGGCACCCGGCTTTTTCGCAATTGCGGGCAATTTCTGCGGCCATTGCGAAAATGACAGGTGCGACGATCGGTTACCTGCCGGAATCCTCGAATGCTGCCGGCGCGTATCTTGCCGGCGCAGTGCCACACCGCGGGCCGGGTGGAACTCCGATTTCCCAGCCCGGGCGGAATGCCCGGGAAATGCTCTCTGAGACCCGCGATGCCTATGTGCTGTTTGGCTTCGAGCCGCAACATGACACCGCACAAGGACAGGCGGCGATCGCAACACTGCGTGACGCGTTGTTTGTTGTGGTGCTGGCGTCCTGGCTGGACCCGACGGCAATCGAATACGCCGACGTGATATTGCCGATCGGGACGTTTGCTGAAACTGCTGGAACCTACGTCAACATGCAGGGAGACCTGCAGAGTTTTTCCGGTGTGGCAAAGCCGGTGGGTGAAGCACGACCTGGATGGAAAGTGCTGCGGGTGTTGGGTAATGAACTGGGATTGGAAGGGTACGTCTATAACAGTGCCGAAGAAGTGCTGGCGGCTGCGACGACTGAGATCGGCGATATCCGGCCAGATAATGCGCTGCGCGGTACGTCGTCATTCAATGGTGCGCACTACACAGAAGCCGACATGCCTGCTGATGTATCAATCTATGCGGTGGACCCACTGGTCAGGAGATCCCGGCCACTGCAGCGCACGCGCGATGCGCGAAAGGGCGCTGAGTTGTGATTAGCTGGTTTCAGTCTGCTTTTGCACTGCTGCCCTGGGCATTACAGAAAACATTCTGGATTGTCGTCGTGCTGGTGATACTCATCCTGTGTGTCGCATTTACGACGCTACTCGAGCGCAAGGTAATCGGTTTCATGCAGGCGCGCATCGGCCCGAACAGGGTTGGCTGGCGCGGTTTGCTGCAACCGTTTGCCGACACGCTCAAGCTGTTGTTCAAAGAAATCATCATTCCACAGAATTCGAATCGTTTTCTATTCATCATCGCACCGGTGCTTTCCACGATCCCCGCTTTTGCAACGTGGGCTGTAATATCATTCAACCCCGATTTTGTCCTCGCTGACATAAATGCGGGATTGTTATATGCGCTTGCTCTGACGTCGTTCAGCGTATACGGCGTGATTCTTGCCGGTTGGGCGACAAATTCAAAATATGCGTTTCTGGGCGCGATGCGGTCTGCCGCGCAGATGGTCGCGTACGAGATTGCAATGGGCTTTGCCCTGGTTGGCGTATTGATGGCGGGGGGCAGCCTCAACCTTGGTCAGATTATCGCGGCCCAGCAAGGCAGCGTCCTGCATTGGTTTCTCCTGCCGCTGTTCCCGCTTTTTATGGTCTATTTCATTTCCGGTTTGGCCGAGACGAATCGCGCCCCCTTTGACGTGGCTGAGGGGGAGTCGGAAATCGTGGCGGGTTTCCACGTCGAATATTCGGGAATTGGCTTCGCCCTGTTTTTCCTCGCCGAGTACGCGAACATACTACTTATCTGCGTGCTCGTGGCGACGATGTTTGTTGGCGGTTGGCTGTCGCCGTTTGAAGGAATCTGGAAGATCGGCGATACCTGGCTGGCGCAGCCGAGTTTCTTCTGGCTCGCGGTAAAGACCTCGTTTTTTCTTTTTTGCTTTCTGTGGTTTCGGGCGACATTTCCCCGTTATCGTTACGACCAGATCATGCGGCTGGGCTGGAAGGTGTTTATCCCGATCACTATCGTCTGGCTGACTGTGCTTGGCGTGCTGATCGCATTTGAAGTCCCACCCTGGTTTGACTGAGTAAGTAATATGATTGCTCTACGGGAATGGTCAAAGACACTATTGCTATCGGAACTTCGTAGCGGTCTCGCGGTTACCTGGCGGAATATGCTGCGCCCGAAAGTAACAGTGCAGTACCCGGAAGAAAAAACACCGCAATCACCGCGTTTTCGAGGTTTGCACGCGCAGCGCCGTTATCCAAACGGTGAAGAGCGTTGTATTGCGTGCAAGTTGTGTGAAGCGGTATGCCCGGCGCTGGCAATTACTATCGAGTCTGACATACGCGACGATGGAACTCGTCGTACCACGCGCTATGACATTGACCTGTTCAAATGTATTTATTGCGGGTTTTGCGAAGAAGCCTGTCCAGTGGATGCCATCGTCGAGACACGGATTCACGAATATCATATGGAAAATCGTGGCGATAACATCATGACCAAGGATAAGTTGCTGGCCGTTGGCGATCGCTACGAGGCGATGATCGCTGCAGACAAAGCGGCTGACGCGGACTTCAGGTGATACAGAAATGATCGAGTCCGGAATTTTCTATGTATTTGCGAGCATCCTGATTGCTGCTGCGATAGGCGTCATTGGCTTTCGCAACCCGGTTTATGCAGCGCTTTGCCTGGTTCTCGCCTTTGTCACCAGCGCAGTACTGTGGGTACTGCTGGAGGCAGAATTTTTAGGGATAGTGCTGGTGCTGGTGTATGTCGGCGCTGTCATGGTTCTGTTTCTGTTTGTTGTGATGATGTTAGACATCAATACCGAGCAAATGCGCGAGGGGTTTACTCGTTATGCGCCGTTGGGTTTATTGATTGCACTTACGGTCGCCGGTGAAATCGGTTATGTCGTCTGGACGCGCCGGGCCGGACTGCCGGAGAAGATGCCACTGCCCACCGAGGACTACAGCAATACCGAAGCGCTGGGGGCGGTGCTTTATACCGACCATGTTTATGCCTTCGAGCTGGCCGCGATCATTTTGTTGGTGGCGATTGTTGCCGCGATTGCTCTGACCATGCGTAAACGCCCCGGGATCAAGGCACAGAATATCGCCAAACAGGTTGCGACGCGTGCAGAGGACCGAATCCGGATGGTGTCGATGAAGGCGGAGGATCCGTCATGATCGGTCTGAGTCATTATTTAGTGTTGTCGGCGATTTTATTTAGCCTGGCAGTGGCTGGTTTTTTCCTGAATCGAAAGAACGTCATTATTCTGCTGATGTGCATAGAGCTCATGCTACTCGCGGTCAATTTCAATTTTGTCGCCTTTTCCCGCTATCTCAACAATATCGATGGACAGGTATTTGTTTTCTTCATACTTACGGTCGCCGCGGCGGAAGCGGCAATTGGCCTGGCAATACTGGTCGTGCTGTTTCGCAATCGTCGCAGTATCGATGTTGACGATCTCGATTTAATGAAGGGCTAAGGATGAAGGCCGCACTAATCACGATCGTCCTGGCGCCATTGGTCGCATCCGTAATTGCCGGGTTGTTCGGCAGACGCATTGGCAGGGCAGGGGCGCACTGGATCACAATCCTTGCGGTTGGCCTGTCATTTGCGTTGTCGGCCTGGGTCTTGTGGCAGAGCATGAGTTTCGGCGGCGTGCTTTTCAACGAGTCGATCTACACCTGGATGGTGAGCGATGGTTTGCGTATGGAAGTTGGTTTCCTGGTAGACCGGTTGACTGCGCTGATGATGACTGTTGTGACATTTGTCTCTTGGATGGTGCATATCTACACCATCGGCTATATGCAGGACGATCCCGGGTATCAGCGATTCTTTAGCTACATCTCGCTGTTTACCTTTTCCATGCTTATGCTGGTAATGGCGAACAACTTCCTGCAATTGTTTTTTGGTTGGGAAGCGGTCGGTTTGGTGTCATATCTGCTGATCGGTTTCTGGTACAAGAAACCGACAGCGATCTATGCCAACCTCAAGGCGTTCCTGGTCAATCGCGTTGGCGATTTTGGGTTTATTCTCGGAATCGCCTCGATTGTCTATTTCACGGGCAGCCTGGACTATGGGCAGGTGTTTGAACGGTCCGGCGCGCTGTCTCAGGGCACTGTGGAGATTTTCTCGGGCAACGCGTGGTCGGCCATCACGGTAACCTGCATTTTGCTGTTTATCGGTGCAATGGGTAAGAGCGCGCAAATCCCGTTACACGTCTGGCTACCTGATTCCATGGAAGGCCCGACGCCAATTTCCGCGTTGATCCATGCGGCGACGATGGTAACGGCAGGTATTTTTATGGTCGCGCGGATGTCGCCGTTGTTCGAGCTGTCCGAAGTCGCCCTGGTAACGGTGCTGGTTATAGGCGCGCTCACAGCATTCCTCATGGGTCTGGTGGGCGTGGTCCAAAATGATATCAAGCGCATCATTGCGTACTCGACTTTGTCCCAGCTCGGTTACATGTTTGTTGCGCTCGGCGCCTCAGCCTATGCCGCGGGAATTTTTCATCTGATGACCCATGCCTTTTTCAAGGCATTGCTGTTTCTCGCGGCGGGCTCGGTGATTATCGGTATGCATCACGAACAGGACATTCGCAAGATGGGTGGGCTGCGCAAGTACATGCCGATTACCTATTGGACAGCGTTACTCGGTAGCCTGGCGTTAATTGGTTTTCCGGGATTCTCCGGGTTTTATTCCAAAGACGCCATCATCGAAGCGGTGCACCTGTCCCACTTGCCTGGCCACGGCATCGTTTATTTGGCCGTGCTCTCCGGTGTTTTTATAACGGCGTTGTACAGTTTCCGGCTCATCTTTCTCGTGTTTCACGGGCAGGAGCGTTTCGATGAGCACACCCGCTCGCAACTGAAAGAGAGTCCGTGGGTGGTGACCGTGCCACTGATTCTGCTGGCGATTCCCTCCGTTGTGATCGGGATGCTGACGATCGGTCCATTACTATTCGGGGACTGGTTTGGTAGCGCGCTACAGGTTTTGCCGCGACATGATGTTTTAAGCGAGCTGGGTAAGGAATTTCACGGGCCGCTGGCCATGATGACTCATGCGCTGCAGCAGTGGCCGTTGTGGTTTGCACTGGCCGGTGTCGCCACTGCCTGGTTTTTCTATCTCAAGCGACCGGATTTGCCGCAATCGATTGCGCAGACACTGGCACCGCTCTATCGGATCCTGGATCGAAAATACTATTTTGACGAATTTAATCAGCAGGTATTTGCCAACGGCGCACAGCAGGCCGGGCGACTGTTCTGGCGTGTTGGCGATGAGACAATTATCGACAGGACGGTCGTAAATGGCTCGGCGCGAGCGGTCGATTGGATCTCCGGCAGGCTACGCGGTATCCAGTCCGGTTATCTCTATCATTATGCATTCGCGATGGTAATCGGCCTGGCCGTCTTGCTGGCGTGGTTGATACTGGGGGCCTGACGGGTGGAATTTCCAATCCTCAGCACACTGACCTGGCTGCCTGTCGTAGGCGGCATCGCCGTGTTGCTCGCCGCGAGGCAAGGCACGGCATTGCCACGCCAGATAGCTCTCGCGGTCGCGATTATTACCTTCGTGCTGAGCACGCTGTTGTGGCGGCCGAGCCTTTTTTCAACTGCCACCATGCAGTTCGAGGAATTTGTCCCGTGGATTGACGCTTTCAACGTCAATTACCACCTGGGCATAGACGGTATTTCGTTGCCGCTGATTTTGCTCACGACCTTCATGACTGTGCTGGTAATCGCCGCGGGCTGGGAAGTCATTCGCGACAAGACCGCGCAATACATGGCTGCTTTTCTGATTATGGAAGGCATCATGATTGGCGTGTTCAGCGCCCTCGATGCGATGCTGTTTTATGTTTTCTGGGAAGCCATGCTGATACCGATGTTCCTCATCATCGGTGTTTGGGGTGGGCCAAACCGGGTCTACGCAACGATCAAATTTTTTCTTTATACATTTCTCGGTTCGGTATTCATGCTGGTGAGTCTGATTTATCTCTATTTTCAGACCGGTAGCTACGAGATCCTCGATTTGCATGCCGTTGGCCTGAGTCTCAGAGAGCAACAGTGGATTTTTGTTGCTTTCCTCCTTGCCTTTGCAGTCAAGATACCGATGTTTCCGGTTCACACCTGGTTGCCGGACGCACACGTCGAGGCACCGACTGGCGGTTCAGTAATCCTGGCGGCAATCATGTTGAAGATGGGTGGCTACGGATTCCTGCGATTCAGCCTGCCGGTAACGCCCGATGCCAGCCAGTCCTTCGATTGGTTGCTGATCCTGCTGTCCCTGATAGCGATCGTCTATGTTGGTTTCGTCGCGCTGGTTCAGCAGGATATGAAGAAGCTGATTGCCTACTCTTCAATCGCCCACATGGGCTTTGTGACACTGGGTCTGTTTATTCCCTTTACCATTTTCCGCAGTACCGGGGCGTTCAGCGGTATCGCACTGGGGATGGAAGGCGGTATGGTGCAGATGATCTCGCACGGGCTGATCTCCGGCGCATTATTCTTGTGTGTCGGAGTTATGTATGACCGTGTCCACAGCCGTCAAATTGCCGATTACGGCGGCGTCGTCAATACAATGCCGAAATTCGCCGGCTTTATGGTCTTGTTCGCCCTTGCCAATGCCGGATTGCCCGGCACCTCCGGTTTTGTCGGCGAGTTCATGGTGATCCTGTCCAGCTTCAAGGCTAATTTCTGGTTCGCATTCCTTGCCGCAACAACACTCGTACTTGGGGCGGCGTATATGTTGTGGTTGGTCAAGCGCACAATTTTTGGCGAAATTGCGAATGATAATGTTGCGCAACTTAGCGATATAAATGGGCGTGAATTTGTAGTCCTCGGCACGCTGGCCGTGTCGGTGCTGGTTTTGGGATTATGGCCGGCACCGTTGGTCGATGTGATGCATGGAACCATCGACAATCTCATTGAGCACATGATGCAGTCGAAGTTATGAGCGTCGCCCCATGAACATGCCCGATTTCACTCACGTCTGGCCGGAGATATTCGTGGCGTCGATGGCTTGCGTGGTGTTGCTGGTCGATCTTTATGTCGATAAGCGGCGCAACCTGGTCTACTGGTTGTCCATGTTGACGCTGGCCGGTGCGGCATTTATCACAC
>JAOTXR010000097.1 GCA_029862285.1 Gammaproteobacteria bacterium | reverse complement strand
AGCTGCTGTTGCGTTGGCTGGTCCTTCCTGGTCGTGCGCTCCCCGGCCAGCAAGGCCACCTGATCCGCCAGACCGGCGATCTGCTCTTCCAGCCTGCCGCGCTCGGCTACTTCCAAATTGACGATTTCGGTCAGCGAGGAAATCATTTGCTCCAGCCGTGCGTAGTCTGCGGCATGATCGAAATCGCGTACCTCGGTTGGCCTGGGTTCACCCTGGGGTTCCCTGGCCCATGTGCCCAAAATAATCCCCGCCAGGAAAACCGGAAGAATTACAGCTATCTGTCGCAACATTACTTCTCAACCTCCAGCCGGTGCCGGAAAAGTCATCGTATCAGTAATAATAGAATGCCAGGAACAGGAAAGGTTCGAACTGCCGGGGCGTTTTCAGAGCGGCGGATAGCTCAGCAGGAAGACTTCATAGGCCACCAGGCACATGTAGCCGACGAGAATGGCCTGTAGCAGGTTTTCGACATTGAGCACCAGAAAGACCTTGAATTTGTTGTGAATCACCAGCAACGTGACACACAGGCAGGTGAGACCGATCTTGGCGTTAACAAAGGCCTGGATATCCGACTCGATCAGCCGGGCCATCAATGCATTGAGCTCGACAGCACCGGCCTGCAGCAGATTCAGGGTAAAGAATGCATCCAGGCATGAGCACAGGACAATGGACATACCCAGGAACAGCAACTGTGGTTCATACCGGTCGACATAGCCGACTGTCTCTTCCGAGCGGCGAACGGCGTGACGCCGGGCTTGGACACCGAGGTGTCTCAGATTGACGGCGGACAGCGACTGGCGACGGTCGGCGGTGAAACGTCTGCCGGACGGTGCCGGGCGCTCGGTGGAAACGGCGACTGAGCTGGGGTAAGACATACCCTGTTGCAGCAACAACCGTGCCAAAGTAGGCTATATCCTTGTATAAACAAACGCTTATTAGCACTAGTTCAAGCAAACACTAATATGGGTTGTAAAGAAAACCGACGCGTCAGAGCAACTGTCGACCGAACAGGAGGGCCATCCCGGCGGTCAAGGCATAGAAAACCAGCCAGGCAGCCAGCGGTTGTCGCCACCTGAGAAATCGGAGACTGGCCACGGCTGCGATGGCGGGCAATACCAGCGAGACCACAAGGGCTGTCGCGACCAGTGGCACGAAGGCCGCGTCGTTCCAAAGCGTGTCCAGGTACAGCATCATCACTGCGGTGCACAGCAGAGCCAGCGCAATGGCAAAGAAGAAAAGTATGCTGTGGTTGAACCGGGTCACGTGATGCAATTATGCCATCAATTCAAGGACGGAATCCGGTCAGTTCACGCATGGCGCGGTAAATCGGCTTGAGCTTTTCGTACAGTGGCAAATAGGTTTGCTGGTATAGCGCCTCATAGAGTTCGCTGGTGGCCGGATCGGGATCAAAGACATCCCCGGTGTGCGTCATTGCTTTAGTCGCAGTGGCGTAATCGGGATGCAGGCCCAGACCCACCGCAGCATTTATTGCCGCGCCGAGCGCCGATGTTTCGGTGTTATGGGGTCGCGCGACAGGTAAGCCAAATATATTGGCAGTCAGTTGCATGACCGCATTGCCACGCGAGCCGCCGCCAGCGACACGTAGACTGTCTACGCGGTGCCGGCTGCGTCGCTCTATGCGTTCCTTGCCCTCGCGCAGCGCATAAACTATGCCCTCGAGCAATGCACGATAAACATCGGCACGCGTGTGAATGCTGGAAAATCCAACGATCGCACCGCGTGCTTCAGGCCCGGGTGAGCGTAATCCGGGCGACCAGTATGGTTGTGCCAGGAGCCCCATTGCGCCGGGGACGGATTTTTCCAGCAACTCGTCAATTAGCATTTCCGCGGAGACACCGAGTTGCTCCGCCCGTTCAATCTCAGGCTGCCCGAATTCCGACTTGAACCAACTAACCAACCAGAACCCCCGGCTTATTTGTATTTCCAGGTTCCATGCTTCGGGCATCGCCGAGGGGTAGGGCGGCACCATTGGAATAGGCTCGATATATTTTTGAGAAGTGACATTGACAGTTGCAGCAGTGCCATAACTCAAGCACGCGACATTTGTCTGCGTTGCCCCGGCACCCAATACTTCGCAGGCCTTGTCAGCTGCCGCGGCGATCATTCTGGTTCCGACCGGTATGCCTGTTTGCTCTGCTGCCCGCGGCTGAATTGTTCCGATTTCATCGCCGGGTTGTACCAGATCGGGCAGTAGCTCCGATCGCATCCACGGCAATGCCCGCCATTTCCAGCTGGATTTTGCGGCCCAGCACCGGCGTTTGAAATCAAAAGGCACGTAGCCTACTTGCGAACCGCTGGAGTCGCGAAATTCGCCCGTCAAACGCTGAATGAGATAACCGGATAGCATCAAATAGCGGTGAGTCCGCGACCAGATATCCGGTTCGTGTGTCGGCAGCCAGTTTGCTTCGGCCTCGGCCTGGAAATAGGCAACTGTATCGCGAACGCCGGCCAGACCATGCAGCAGCCCGTGCCAGCCATTCACCGGTGGTACGCCACGGGTGCGGCGTTGATCCGGCCACAAAATGACCGGTCTCAGGGCCCGGCCATTGGTATCGACCGGGACCACGGAGGAACGCATTGTGGACAAAGCGACGGCCGCAATCCGCTGTTTGAATCCGGGGTCTGTCCAGAGTTGGCGACACGCCTGGCACAGGCTATCCCACAGGTAGTCTGCATCCTGTTCCACCCAGCCAGGTTTAGGTGCCTGTGGTTCGTTTATAGTTATTGTGGCGTGGGCATGTTCGTGGCCGCTTAGATCAAACAGGATGGCGCGAACACTCTGAGTGCCAAAGTCGATAGCGAGGATGAGCGGTTCATCACTCACGCCGATGTCAGTTGCTTGCCTGGTAGATACACACGCCGTTTACCCATGTCTCCCGCACCGTCGTGCGCCAGATATCGCGAGGTGCAATTTCAAAAATGTCGCTGTCCAGTAATACGAAATCGGCCCGTTTACCCGGTTCCAGGCTGCCCAGATGTTGTTCCTGGCCAGCGGCGTAGGCCGCGTCAATAGTAAATATCCGGAGCGCCTCGTCGGCGTGTAGCGACTGATCGGCGTACCAGCCACCATCAGGTTGATTGTTGCGGTCTTGCCGGGTAACTGCGGCGTGCAGTCCGAACATCGGCTGCTCCGGTTCCACCGGGAAATCGGATCCGCCTGCCAGTACGGCGCCGGTATCCAGCAGCCGGCGCCACGCGTAGGCACCCTTGATGCGCTCTGCGCCAATACGGTCTTCGGCCATATTCTTGTCGCTGGTCGCATGCGTGGGTTGCATCGACGCGATTACGCCCAGTTCGGCGAAGCGCTGGATGTCTTTCATCCGGATGACCTGGGCGTGTTCAATACGATGTCGTAGTGGTGATTTTTCTTTCCGCATTGCGAAACCGTCCAGCGCAACCTGGTTCGCGGCATCGCCGATGGCATGCACATTGACCTGGAAGCCACGTCCCGCCGCGTCGTCAAGTAACGCCGTGAAAGCATCTGTCTGTTTGAACAACAATCCACGGTTGGCAGGTTGATCGGAATAGGGCTCAATGAGAGCGGCGCCCCGGCTGCCCAGAGCACCATCCAGATAGACCTTCACGCTCTGAATGGCAAGAAATCCTGTACCGTTATCAAGCAGCGGTTTGCCAAAGTCGCGATAAGAATCTTCCGCCAGCATGGCATAGACACGAATTGGCAGCGCACCGGCCGCATCCAGCTCACGATAAAGTGCGGCTGTGCGCATATCGATACCGGCATCGTGAACACTGGTAAGACCAACGCTGGCCAGCCGTTGCAATGCATTAACCAGTGCCCTGCGATCCTGTAGTCGCGTCGGTGGCGGGACAACTCGATTTATCAGGGTTTCCGCCTCATCGACAAAGATACCGGTTGGCTTACCGTGTTTGTCCCGTATCAGGCGACCACCGTGCGGATCGGCGGTCATGTGGTTAACTCCGGCCGCCATCATTGCCAGCGAATTTGCCCATGAAGCGTGTCCGTCAACGCGACTGAGCCGGATGGGCCGCTCGATATCCAGCGAATCCAGATCAGCCGCCCGGGGAAAACGATTGTGCTGCCACAGTTCCTGGTTCCAGCCGCGTCCCAGTATCCAATCGTCGCCGGGGTTGTCTCGGGCATATTTTGCGATGCGCTCCAGTGCTTCCTGCAGCGATCGTGTTCCAACGAGATCCACGCGGGAGCGGGCCCGGCCCAGACCCAATATGTGGCCATGGGCATCGATCAGCCCGGGCAATAGTGTTGCTCCGCGGCCGTCGATTATCGTCAGAGGACCGTCGGGTACAGCGTCGAGTGCAGCGTCGCTCGGATAGGTCGCCACGACCCGGCCCGACTGGTCGAATCGAAGTGCCGCAAAACGGTGCAAACCGGCTTCCTGCCAGGTGTAGCCACGGATATTCTCGATAAGCGTGTCACTATTGGCCGGGTGCGCGGCCAGAAGACTGCCGGCAATCATTGCCAGCGCCAAACACTTCGCATTCACCGTAATCCCCCTTCCAGCTGTGCCAAGAGCGAACGATAGCAGGTCGTCAGCGTCCCCCAAAACAGACGACTTTGGGTGACTTTTATGCCAAACCAGCCCGATAGTCGGCTCCGGTCCTGATAGTATTAAGGCTCGTGGCAATAAGAGTACCAAGCCGTAGCCGTGTACCTTGAATTTTTTAACCTGCGGGACCATCCCTTCCGGCTGACACCGGATGCCGAGTTCCTGTTCCTGTCGCCCCAGCATACGCGGGCCAAGGCCGCGATCGAGCAGGCCGGTTCGCAGCGTGATGCCCTGGTGGTTGTGACCGGCGATGTGGGTTGTGGCAAGTCGATCCTGGTCAATCGAGTATTGGCAGAGATGTCCTCAGACGTGGCAGTTGCGCGCCTGACGCTGACCAATCTCGATTCTGAGGAGTTTCTGCAGTCGGTGCTGTCGCAATACGGCTGCCAGCCGTTCGAGCGTAGCAGGGACAAGCTGATGGGGCTGCTGGACAATTTCCTGTTCGCCCAGAATGTGCGTGAACGCCCCGTCGTGCTGATTATCGAAGAGGCCCAGAATCTCAGCAAAGAGGTTCTCGATGTCGTTCGCGAGTTGGCCGATCTGGAAGCAGACAGTGAAAAGTTGATCAGCATCGTGCTCATCGGGCAGCCGGCGCTACAAGAGCGGCTGCAGGGCAAGGAGCTGGGCATGATCGCAGACCGCATCAGTTGTTCGGCCCAACTCGATCCGCTCAGCCAAAGCGACACGGTGCGGCTGATTCGTCATCGATTAAAACTGGCCGGTTGTGCAGAGCCGCCGTTTGACGACGACACCTATGCGGAGATCTACGGTTTTACCGGTGGGGTCCCGCGTCTGATAGTCAATTTATGCGACACCGCCATGACGGCGGCGTATGTAGAAGAGAGTCCACGTATAACGACCGGAATACTCCAATCTGCGATTGAAGAACTGGAACTGAATCGTGTGGCGGATGCCGATCCTGATCTCATTATGGATGACGAGCCCCATGCAGACGATCGCCGCGTATTCCTGGTCGTCAATGAACGGGGCGACAAGAAAAATGAGTTCGATCTGACAGATACCCGGATCATGATTGGCAGAGACTCAGACAATGATGTGACATTGGTGAGCGAGTATATTAGCCGTCATCACGCACAAATCGTCATGGATCAGGATGGACGATTCTGGGTCAAAGACCTCAACAGTACTAATGGAATCTACGTTAACGGCACCAAGACTCAGCGTGCGCTTCTGCATGACGGCGATCGTATCGTCATGGGGCATCACGAGCTTGTCTATTGCGATTCGGCCGAGGCCGGAGAGGAGCAAGGCTCCGCGTCAGAAATCTCCGAATGGCGTGAGACGACAGTCCTGAGCCATCCTGTCGACGACGATCAGGCCGACAGCGCCTAAAAAAGAGGGCCGCAGTCGCGGCCCAAACTTCTCAGCAGAGGTATTACCGGCAGTCGCCTCCGGACATTCCCGGACCGGTGTTCGTGTTGTTGTTTCGCACGAGCGACTTTTTCTTGTGAATCCGCCGTCGGTGACCGACTATATTCTGCGTGGCCCTTTTTAACTAAACGTTAGCGGATTCGAGTTGGGCTAAAAGTAGCTCGCGTTTAC
Organism: Gammaproteobacteria bacterium; assembly: GCA_029862285.1. Classification (GTDB taxonomy): domain Bacteria; phylum Pseudomonadota; class Gammaproteobacteria; order Steroidobacterales; family JABDKV01; genus JABDJB01. The sequence continues at coordinate 1,274 of JAOTXR010000097.1, read as the reverse complement.
GGCTTAGGCAAGCCTGACAAAGTGCGACGGAGACTGGATGCGTTAGCCAGCGTTAATTTTGCGACGCATGCCAGGAAACATTGCCGGATATGAATTGTTTTAATTCATATCCATTTTTTTCAGGCACGCCTAGTCAGTTTCTGAATAAATAAGAAGTAATGCATATCAGTCCCGTTTTTTGCCTGCGTCGGCAATATGCGCAAAAGAAACGGACGTTCCTGGAGCCGTTTTGGCGAGCACAAAAAAAGGGCCGCATAAGCGGCCCTTTCTTTTTCGTAAGTAACCTGGATTAGACTTTGCGGCGACGGCGTGCCAGCACCAGCAAAGTGAGACCCAATGCCTCCAGTAGCAGGATACCGGGTTCAGGCACAATGCCGACATCGGCTGATGCCATGAAATTGCCGAAGTCGGCGCCCCAGGCGCCGGCAAAACCGGTGTCAGCCATGATAATGCCGCCGGTGCCGTCATACAGCGCAGCTGCATCACCGCCGGTCACATCGAACAGCCATTCCAGGACGCCACCACCCGCCGGGTCAAAGCCCAGGGCGGTCAAATTGCCGGTCAGCAGGGTGCCTGAATTAAAACCCAGTCCAGCGATAGTTCCGCCGATGGTAAAACTGCCACCGCCCAGGACACCGGCACCGTCGATGATCGCAGTCAGATCGAACGAGCCGCCGATTATCGTGTTGTTGCCCAAGTGGTCCATGTCCAGGGCAAAGCCATTGGCCGTGAAGCTAGTAGCACCAGGAGCAGCGGCGGCGTTGTAGGCCGTGGTAATAAATGCCACGGCGATGTCGGGTTCGTCGTCCATCGTCAGGCCCAGCGGTGTAGCCATGGCCGGTGCTGAACTCAGCAGAAAAACTGCCAGAAGCCCCAGTAACAGGTTGCGTTGCTTTTTCATTTATCTTTCCCTCAGATTTTCTTATTGCTACCCGCCGACGACGCTTGCGCCGCGGTCATGTGATTATTATCGCACAAGGTGGCTGCTGTTTGCATCAAAAATTGTGGACTATCTGGTGCCACAGCTGTCGGATTTCTTTACAGTTTTTGCCGGATTGCAGGTTGCAGAAAGCTGCCCGGAACACGCGTTGGACGCGTAAAAAAAGAGGGGCCGCATCGCGGCCCCTTGAATACGGACAACTCACACCTCTGCTAAGTGTTTGTTGTCGCGAGGTCTTCGGTTAACATAATCCAGATAATGTGGGCGCCGGCCTTAAAGCCGGCGCCCACGATCCTTACGGCAGATTGGAGCAGTCGAACGGACCGTCAGCGTC
>JAOTXR010000096.1 GCA_029862285.1 Gammaproteobacteria bacterium | reverse complement strand
AAGCCGGCAAACGGGTAACGCTACGCGGCAAGGCGCAGTCCAGCACCCGCGTCTCGGCTTATATGCGCAATATTGACCGTTCTGAATGGCTCGAGGATCCGGGTCTCGATGTTGTCGAAACCAAAGATACCGGGCCTTCCCGCAGCAGCGAATTCACGATCTTTGCTGAACAGGCCAATCCCACCAAACCGGAGGATGACGAAGCATGAACTTCTTCGATCAACTCCGTTCGCTGGACTTCAACGACATCGGCCGCTGGCCGCTGTTGTTCCGTGCTCTGCTCATCGGACTGTTTTTTGTGCTGGTTGTGGGCGGCGGTATCTATTACATCGTCATAAAAGATCAGCTCCCCGAGCTGGAGCGAGTCCAGAAGGCAGAGCAAGGTCTAAGACAGACTTTTGAGAACAAACAGAAAAAGGCTGTGAATCTCGCCGCCTACACTGAGCAACTCAACCAGATGGAAGGCTCTTTTGGCGCCATGCTGCGTCAGCTGCCCAACCGGACCGAGGTACCCAGCCTGCTGGTCGATATCTCGCAAACCGGGCTTGCAGCCGGTCTGGACGAGGAGTTGTTCCAGCCGTCAGGCGAGGTGCAAAGAGATTTTTACGCCGAGCTGCCAATCCGTATTCGTTTGCGCGGCTCTTTTCACGAGCTGGCGGCCTTTGTCAGTGGTGTCGCTGCCTTGCCGCGTATCGTCACGCTGCACGATATCGCAATTTCACGCACCAAGAATGAAAAGGATGCCGATCTGGTGCTCGACCTGACGGCTAAGACCTACCGTTACCTCGATGAAGACGGCGGTACCACCGGAGGGCAACGATGATACGGCTCATCCTGGTTTTGGTCTTCGTCGTCGCGACACTCAGCGGCTGTGCTAAAGATGTCTCGGATCTGGAGCAGTACATTGCCGAAGTGCACGCGCGTAAGGGCGGCCGCATTGACCCGCTGCCACAGATCAAGCCCTATGAGACTTTTGTTTATTCGGCGAGCGATATTCGCTCACCGTTTATTCCTGCAGTCGAGGACCGGCAGACAAGCGTATCGACAAGTTCCGTGCGGCCTGACCAGGCGCGTGCACGCGAGTTTCTCGAGCAATTTCCGCTCGACACACTTCGCATGGTCGGCACGCTCGGCCTTGGCGGCGGCGAATATGCACTGGTCAAAACCGCGGATGGACTGCTCCATCGCGTCCGCGTAGGCAATCATATGGGGCAGAGCGAAGGCCGGGTCGTGGAGATTTCTGACTCGGAAATAAAACTTATTGAAATCATCAGCGACGGGCTCGGTGGGTATATTGAACGCCCTGCCGCCGTTGCTCTAAGCGACTAACCGGGAGTTTTTGAGATGATGTGGACCAATACGCCCAGCGACAACAAACAGGGGGAACCGCTGTGGCGCTGGCGCCTTTCCGGGCTAGCGGCCTTGTTGTTGAGTTTCGTCATGGTGCCGGTCTGGTCCGCGGACGCCCCGGCAAACATGTTGCAGGAAATTGACGTACAAACTCTGCCCGGGCAACAGCTGCAGCTGCAGTTGCGGCTAAGTGGCCCGGCTTCCGAACCGCTCAGCTTCACTATCGATCGTCCGGCACGCATCTCGCTCGATCTGGCCAATACCGGGTTGGCGCTGCCATCGCGACGCAAAGATGTCGGTATTGGCGCGCTGCGTACCGTTCTTGCCGCGGAAGCAAGCGGCCGCACCCGGGTGGTACTAAACCTGGACTCGCTGGTTCCCTATGAAACCCGGGTGGAAGGCAACAGCATTTTTGTCACTCTGGGGTCTGCTACGCAGTACACAGCATCCTCGCCGGCTTTTGGGCCTGACACCTCAACCACTGCGGCTGCGGTCGTATCGGCATTGCCAGGCGAACGTGGCATCCAATCAGTAGATTTCCGCCGCGGTAACGATGGTGCGGGTCGCGTCATCGTGACACTGAGTGATCCCCGCACGGTCGTCGATCTGCGCGAACAAGGCAACACCGTCATCGTCGATTTTCAGAACACCTACCTGCCGGCGGAATTCCGCCGCCGCATGGATGTGCTCGATTTTGCAACACCGGTGAGTACCGTTGACGCTACGCAGGCCAATAGCAACGCGCGCTTGATTGTTTCGGCGAGCGGCGCATATGAACAAGTAGCATATCAATCGGACAATCTCTTCACTGTTGAGTTAAAACCCTACGTTCCGACTGCTGCAGATTTGTACGAGGAAGAACAGACCAAGGAATACGAAGGTGAACGCCTGACGCTTAACTTCCAGGACATCGATACACGCGCCGTGCTGCAACTACTGGCAGACGTCAGTGGTATGAATGTTGTCGTCAGCGACACCGTTACCGGCAATGTAACGCTGCGGCTACAAAACGTACCGTGGGATCAGGCACTGGATATTATTCTGGAGACCAAGGGTCTGGACATGCGTCAGCGCGATAATGTCGTCATCATCGCGCCGGCGGCGGAGCTGGCGAATCGCGAGCGTCAGCAGCTTGAGAAACTCAAGCAATTCGAAGAACTAGCGCCGTTACGCTCTGAGTTCATCCAGGTCAACTACGCAAAAGCCTCGGAGTTGGCAGCGCTGATGCAGTCCAGTGGCGATCAGTCGTTGTTGTCGGACCGCGGCAGCGTGGCGATCGATGAACGCACTAACACATTGCTGGTGCAGGACACGGCCGACAAGCTGGCCGAAATCCGGAGACTGGTACAGACGCTCGATATCCCGGTACGCCAGGTGCTGATCGAATCACGCATCGTCGTGGTTAATGATGACTTCACGCGGGAACTTGGCGTGCAGATGGGTTACACGGCCATATCGGACAATAGTTCCGATGGTCTGATATCCGTGACCGGCTCGGCGCTGGGATCGGACGTCATCGTCGGATCAGCAGTTGGCAACCTTGCAGCGACCGGATCTCCGTATCCGGTGACGCTCCCGAACATCGAAGACCGTTTTTCGATTAACGCGCCGTCTGCGGCCTCCGTTGGCACGCTGGCACTGGCGATACTGGATTCTGACTATCTGCTCGATCTCGAATTGTCGGCGGCACAGGCCGAAGGCCGCGGCGAGATCGTATCCACGCCACGCGTGATTACTGCCAACCAGCAGGAAGCACGAATCAAACAGGGTGTGGAAGTTCCTTACCAGGAGGCTTCCGCCAGCGGTGCGACCTCTACGCAGTTCAAAGAAGCCGTTTTGCAGCTGATCGTGACACCACTGATTACGCCGGATGACCGGATCATCATGGATCTGCAGGTCAGCAAAGATAACGTCGGCGAGGTGGTCCCCAGTGCCAACGGCGGCCTGGTACCCAGTATCGATACCCGCGAAGTAGTCACGCAGGTATTGGTAGACGACGGTGAGACTGTCGTTCTCGGCGGTATCTATGAAACCGAAATTCGTGAAACGGACACCAAGGTACCGTTGCTGGGCGATATCCCGGTACTCGGCACTTTGTTCCGTCAGACACAGCGAGTAAATAACAAAGCGGAGTTGCTCATATTCGTAACACCGCGGATTCTGAAGGACGGCGCTAATCTCAACTAATTCAGACGCCCGGCGGCGTCCCTTGCAGAGGACTTAAGGAAATGCGAAAACTGATCACTGCCCTGTGCCTGACGGCGATTGCGCTTGCCAGTTGCGGTGGCGATGACAACAGTCTCACTGGAACCGGCACCGCTACCCCGCCGGCGGGAACGCCGGGTGGCGGAGCCATAATCGCCAGTGTCGACGTAATCACGAACAATCCGCAGATTCCATCCGATGGTGGAATCCCGGCAACCATCACCGTGTTCGTTAAAGACAGCAACAACAACTTTGTCGAAGGCGCGCCAATATTCTTCTCCTCCACTTCGGGAGGATTGGTGGTCACTCAATCGGTCACCGACATCAATGGCGTCGCCACCGCGACACTATCTACCGCGGGGAATCCAGCCAACCGCGATATCACGGTAAGCGCAACCGCTGACGCGCTAACGGGAACCGTCGATGTCGCGGTAACCGGTTCGCAACTGTCTATCACCGGCTCGGATACCCTGGTTCAGGGTGATACTTCCACCTACACGATTGTGCTGGTCGACGGTGCCGGCAACGGCATCGCCGGCGAATCCATCGCGGTGTCGTCGGCAAGCGGTAATACGCTCGCCGCCACTACCCTGACCACCGACGCAACCGGTCAGGCACAAGTGGACCTGACGGCCACTATAGGCGGAAATGATGCCCTGACTGCCACGGGGCTCGGTTTGACTGCCATCCGCGCGATAACCGTTTCCGATGACAGCTTCTTCTTCAACACGCCGCCTACCAATGCCGAGATCGTGCTCAATTCCATTAGAGTCATCACAGTCACCTGGCTCAAGAACGGCGTGCCACAGACCGATAAAGACATCAGTTTCTCAACGACCCGTGGCACATTCGTTGACAGCGGGGGCATCCCCATCGTCGGCCCACCTGTCGTCACGACGCTTGGCGACGGTTCGGCGACGATCCGTGTGAGTTCGAACAATGCCGGTCCGGCAATTATCTCGGCGGATGCCGATGGCGGGCCGATTACCCAGCTGCCGGTGGAGTTTATTGCCACCGTACCGTCAACTATCGAGGCGCAAGCCGACCCGTTTACTGTGGCACCAAACAATCAGGCTACGATTACGGCAACGGTGCGTGACGTGGACAACAACCGCGTCAAGAACGCCCGCGTCACATTTTCGCTGGAAGACGTTACCGGCGGTATCCTGACGGTCGGGACTGCCGAGACCGACAGTCAGGGACGCGCCCAGACTTTTTATATAGCCAGCGATACCACCAGTGGCAACCTTGGTGTCTCGGTGACAGCCGCAATTGAATCGGATTCATCCATATTCGACATAGTCCAGTTGACAGTCGCACGACGTGAACTTTTCGTCGCAATCGGTACCGGCAACGAACTCGAAGAACCGGACATTCAGAGTTACGAAGTACCGTACCTGGTTATCGTGACCGATTCGGAAGGCAATGGTGTGCCCGATGCCAACGTGACGGTTGATGTACGCTCGACCCAATACAGCAAGGGTGTGTGGGTGCCAGGGATCGACAGCTGGGTACCATTCATCCGCGCGACCTGCATGGACGAAGACCAGAATGGTAACGGCATCCTGGATCCGGATGAAACCGATGAGAATTCCAATGGAACCATTGAGGCCGGCAACGTCGTTGGTAGTTGGCGGAGATGCGCTAACCGACGCCGAAGGCAAAGCCACGGTCACGATTCGTTATGCGCAGCTCTATGGCGCCTGGACCGAAGTCAGTTTACGTGCTCAGGTGTCTGTGGCCGGGACCGAATTTTCCGAGGATCTCGAGTTTATCCTGGACGTTACCGCGGCCGACGTGGTGCTCGATGGCGCGCCTCCCGGTCTGCTCAGGCCACCGGACCCCATGGAGCTGGCCGATCTGGTTACCGCCGGGCTGGTGGGCGAGAACACCCCATTCCGTTCGAGCCCGTGGGGCTACGGCGACCTGTGCGCCGAAGACCTCTGACCCCCCCTCGAACTTGAGAGCATTGGGGCCAGGTTCGGTAACGAGCCTGGCCCTTGTCTTTTCACCGGAGCGCAAAAATAGGGGAAAATGAGTCCACCCTTTGGCGGCCACGGTGCATTCATCAAAACACTTCCCCAACGTATTTTTCTGATCGGCCCGATGGGCGCTGGCAAGACCGCGGTCGGTCGGCGGCTGGCGGCCATGCTCGACTATGAATTTGTCGATATCGATCACTATATCGAGCAACGTACGGGCGTGGATGTCTCGTACATATTCGAGAAAGAAGGCGAAAGCGGTTTTCGCGAGCGTGAAAGTCAGGCCATCGAAGAACTCACGCACCGCAACGGTATTGTGCTTGCAACCGGTGGCGGCGCGATTCTGTCAGAGACCAACCGTGCGCACCTGCGGCAGCGTGGCTATGTGATTTATCTGAAAACTTCCGTCGACCAACAATACAACCGGACCCGACGCAGCCAAACCCGCCCATTACTGCAAATGGACAACCCCCGCGGACGTCTCGAAGAGCTGATGGAGACTCGTGGCCCACTGTACGAGGAACTCGCTACGCTGCAGATCTGTACTGACCGGCGCTACGTGAAGTCAGTCGCCCGCGAAATCCATCGTAATCTGACTGCGCGGTCGTGAATCAGGGGACAGTGCAAAAAAGTAAACTGTCCCCTTTATTCAAGTAGAATCGCAGCGTGCAGACAATCAACGTAGAACTCGGCGACAAGTCCTATCCGATCCACATCGGCCCGGATCTGCTGACGCAGGTCGGGCTGTTGGCGCCACTGCTTGGACCGACTAATGTCGTGGTTACCGACAGCCATGTGGCACCCTTGTATCTCACGGCCCTGCAGACAGCGGTCGGCGACCGGCTGACTGACGTAGTTGTCTTACCCGAAGGAGAAGTAAACAAGAACATCGAAGCTGTCATGAAGATAATTGACACGCTGACACTGTGCGCCTGTGGCCGTGACACCATGCTGCTCGCGCTGGGTGGTGGTGTGATTGGCGACGTTACTGGTCTGGCTGCGGCTATCTACCTGCGCGGCGTCGATTTCATTCAACTGCCCACAACGCTGTTGGCACAGGTCGACGCTTCGGTCGGTGGCAAGACCGCGGTCAATCATGAACGTGGCAAGAACCTTATCGGGGCGTTTCATCAGCCACGTTGTGTCGTCAGCGATATACAGACTTTGCGTAGCCTGGACCAACGGCAGTTCCGTTCCGGAATCGCCGAAGTTATCAAACATGCGTTGATTGCCGATCTTGAGTTCTTCGACTGGCTGGAAGCCAATATGCAGAACCTGCTGCAGCAAAAGCCGGCAGCATTGAAGCACGCCATCGCTCGCTGCTGTGAGATCAAGGCCGGCATTGTCGCCCACGACGAGAAAGAACGGGGTCCGCGTGCGCTACTCAATCTCGGTCATACTTTTGCGCATGCGATCGAGTGCGATAGCGCCTACTCCTGGTTACACGGTGAGGCCGTCGCGGCGGGCCTGATACTCGCATCGCGCCTGTCGCAACAACTCGGGTTCATCGAACGTAACACCGTCGAACGAGTGCGAGATCTCACTGCAGCGGCTGGCCTGCCGGTGCGTACGCCAGAAATACCACCTGAGCAATGGCGCGCCTGGATGCGCATGGACAAGAAGTCAGCCGGAGGCAAACTGCGTTTTGTGCTACTCGATGCGATCGGCAAGGCACGGTTGGAACCGAATGTACCCCAGGCCCGCCTCGACGAAGTCTTGCTTGGCGCGCACCTCTGACTCATGCTGCAACGATGATTGATTGGGACGCTGACAAAGACCCGGTAGCCTGGGCGGTCACAGAAGAAAACTCCCGTGGCCGGCGTTACGAGGAACCGCCGGCAGCCACGCGTAACCCCTTTCAACGGGATCGCGACCGTATTATTCATTCGACTGCCTTTCGACGACTCGAATAC
>JAOTXR010000462.1 GCA_029862285.1 Gammaproteobacteria bacterium | reverse complement strand
ACTGCGACCGGCAGAGCGGCCAGCAGCAATGCTATTGCCAGTAATTTTCGCAAACTAACGATCGGCCAACACCGACTGCAATTCGCCAGCGTCGACATCAATGTGAATTTGCATGGGCTGGCAACAGACCTGGCAGTCCTCGACATACGACTGCGATCCTGCGGACGTGTCGACGACAATGCTGATGGTCTCGCCACAAAACGGGCAATGGAGTTTGCGCTCATGCAACCAGTCCGTCATCGATACGCGAACGTCAGGGCTGTAACCGTGTACTGGTCCACTCGCCGGTTTTGAACGAGGTCGCATCGCGCGGTTCGAGGCTGCGCTCCCAGCGGGCGCGGTCGTGAATCCGGTCCCTGCCTTCTATCCACAGTTCGACGCGGCGGGCCCAGACACGGTAGCCGCCCCAGTGCGGCGGCCGCGGAATCATGTTGCGATCGCTGGCGGTTATGGACCGCAGGTTCTTGACGGCGCTGACGCCCAGCTCCAGGGCGCGGTCGCGAACCTGCGCGAGCAATGCTGCGCGAGACTCGAGCACAGCGCTCTGGTCGCTACCCCATGCGCCAATCTGGCTAAGCCAGTCGCGCGTCGCGAAATAAGCATCGCTTTCTTCGGCAGGCGAGCGTATCGCCTGGCCCTCGATGCGGACCTGGCGTCCCAATGCATCCCAGTGCAAGACCAGCGCGACGTTCGGGTTGTCCTGAATGTGCTGCGCCTTTTCCGATTTGTAATTGGTGTAGAAGACGACGTAGCCGGGATCCGGGACCACGTCCTTGCACAGGACCATGCGGGCGGCAGGGCGATTCTCGCTGTCCACCGTGACACACGCCATGGAGTGTGGGTTGCGCTGCGTCTTTTTTGCGAACGCTTCTTCGAGCCAGTCCTTGACCCACTGCAGCGGATCCGAAGGTAGTTCCTTCGGCAAGCGCGGCACTGCAAAAAGGTCGCTCACTGCGGTCTCCATCCTGATTCCAGGTCGACTGCGGACCTGATCAGGCGGAGACTATCAGAGCGACCGCGGCGGATCACCCGTCCCAAATACCGGTACCGCCTGCGCGCCGGGGATCGGAGGCGACCTCGAAACCCTGGCCTTCGTCATAAAGTGCGGCGCCGACGCCGCCGAAATACATATTGAGTTCGGGAAAGATCTGAACCGGCAAGTCGGTGTCCGGGAGGTCGAGGCCCTGCTCCGCCATCAGGCGATCGCGATCGCCGCGCGTATCGACGTGCAGTCGCGGATGGGCGATAGCGTCTTCCAATGACATCTTGAACTCGAGACGATTCACCAAAACCTGGTGCAGGGCAGTGGTAATCCGATCGGCGCCGGGCGTGCCGATGGCGAGAACCTTGCCCGGGCTGCGGGCAATGCTGGGCGCCATGTTGGAGGGTAAGCGCTCGCCTGGTATCCCCGCGGCAACACCCGCGGGATTCAGTTCGACTTCGCCGAGCCCGTTGTTCAGCCACAATCCCGTGCCGGCGGGCATTTCGCCGGAACCATAGCCGGCCGACGCAGTGATCGAGCAGCCGAGCCCATCGTCGTCCACGACTGACGTGTGCACCGTCGACGCCGATGTATAGCGCTGCAACAGGCGCCCGTCACGTGCGGCGGCGATGAGCGTCGCGACTTCCTTGTCGATATCAGCAGCGGCTTCGAGTCGATCGCGCCGGAAGTCCAGACATGCGCGGTGCACCTGGATCAACTTATGCAGTGATGCCGCGTCCCAGCCGTTGCCGTTCAGGTCGCGGCAGCCGAGTAGCATGGCCGTCAGTACCGCGCCCCCGACGGCGGGCGGCGGGTTGGTCGCGATCTGCCAGTGATCGACGCTGGCAATCAGGGCCTCGCGTGCGATCGCCCGATAGCTGCCGAGATCCTCCATGGTCAGCGCGCCATCGCCGGCGCGCACATGCTGGCTCATCGCTGCGCCGATGTGACCGGTGTAGAACACGTCCGCGCCACCGTCGGCAATAGCTTCGAGAGAGTCTGCAAGGTGCGGCACGCGAATCGT
>JAOTXR010000095.1 GCA_029862285.1 Gammaproteobacteria bacterium | reverse complement strand
GCATTGCTGATTGCCGGCTGGGTAATCATCGGCCGCCAGGCGGCCTTGTGGATGCTTGCGTTGGTGCTGCTCAATCTCAGTCTGATGCTGTACTGGTCACAGGTTCTGGAAGGCGTCGGGATGATCGGGGCGGTACTCGGACCACTGGCCGGTCTCGGCATGACACTGGCCGATGCCCGGCTGGGTGCCTGGGTGTTCCTGCTCAATACGACGGCACTGGTGATTTGGGAAGTATGTGCGGCACGCGGGATCGCCGGCACTGAGGGCCGCTGGTTTCCGCGTGTCGCGGCGATCGGCGCGCTGGTTCCGGTGGTTGCAGGTTCCTGGGTATTCATCATGGGTGTTTCGCTCGATGTCGGTTGGGCGCCGTTCGCCGACATGCTTTTGCTACTGGGTTTCATTGGCGGGTGTTTCTGGTACTACCGCTCACACGTGCGCGACTTGTTGATACTTACGTTGTGCGTGGCCAGCGTCATCGTGCTGGTAACTTCGTATTTTGGCCGGGTAATGGAGTTCGATGACGACACGGCGATCTTGTTGGCGATCCTGCTGGTTGCACAGACTGCGGGCGCCGCGATCCTGTTGCGCAACATTCATCGCAGCTGGCAATCGAAATGACCGTCAATATGAAACAGCTACTGGTCGAACTGGATCGGGAGTTTCAACTCGGTGAAAACTGGGAACAGGTCTCGGACGACGCGTTGTCGGTTCTGGATGAATCGCAGCCCTGGTTCGTACGCGCGCTGGTGGGTTTTGGGGCGTGGATTGCAAGCATACTGCTGCTCACTTTTATCTTTGGCCTGGGAATGATTTCCGATGAAAGCGCTTTCATCGTAATCGGTATTGCTTTGATCATCGGCGCTCTGCTATTACGCCGTTTTACCGAATCGGACTTTAGCGATCAAATGAGCCTGGCGCTGAGTTTCGCCGGTCAGTTTGCAATAGCGTTCGGGATTGCCGCTGACAGTAACGAAATCAAGTTTTTCTTATGGCCGCTACTGATAATCAACTCGATCATGCTGTTCGTGTTCCCCAGCAGGACCCACCGGTTCTTGTCGGTGCTGTTTATTGTCGCTTGCATCATAAGTTTGTTGTACGTGTATGAACAAAACGCGCTCGTATGCATTGTCGGGCCTATGCTTGCCGTACTGCTGGTCATATTCGCAGACAACGAGCCGGCAATAGTCGTTCGCCGGTGGAGCAGTTTTTTGCGGCCGGTCATGGCCGCCGTGATGATCGCGGCGTTTGCCTGTCTTCTTTTATCCACCGCATACCTGCTGCCGCAGCTCAAGGACGAATTCACCGTCTACCCTCGTCCGTGGATCTCATCGCTTATCCTCGGTGCGGTGTTGTTGTATGTGACCGGCCGCATTTGGGTCGGGCTTTTCGGCAGTGTATCGGCACCCGGCAGCATCGCAGGCTTTCTGTTGACTGTTGCATTGATCGCAGCCGCGCTGCCGGCTCCGGGGTTGTTACTCGCACTAATTGTAATTGCACTGGGTGCGGCGCAGGGCAGCCGCTTTTATGTTGGTGCCGGCATCATGTTCCTGGCGGTCTTTATCACTACTTATTTCTACGGAATAGAGACTTCGATGTTGACCAAATCCATGACTCTGGCCGCTACCGGCCTGGTTATTGTATTCAGCCGCTGGTTACTGCTGATTCTGCGCCGGCGTGAAGGAGACTCGGGTCATGCGTAATGCCGTTTTGTGGCTGGTGCTTGCCGTCGTGCTCGCGGTTGTCAATTTATCGATAGCCGGCAAGGAAAAGACACTCCGGGAAGGACAGACGATGCTGCTACAACTGGCACCGGTAGATCCGCGCTCCCTGCTGCAGGGCGACTACATGGTGCTGCGTTACGCGATCGCCGGCGAGGCCTTTGCTGCAGCGGAGCAGTCCGGCAGAAACGGCCAACTGGTGGTTGTCCTGGACAGCAATTCCGTGGCTACATTCAAGCGTATCGATGACAACAGCCCGCTGGCCGATAATGAGATGCGATTGCTGTACCGGGTGCGCGGCAGCACGCTACGTCTGGCCAGTGATGCTTACTTTTTCCAGGAAGGCACGGCCGAACGCTATTCGGCCGCCCGCTACGGCGAGTTGAAGGTCGACACTGATGGCGGCGCCGTGCTCGTCGGTCTGCGCGATGCGGCATTCGAGTCGCCAGGCGAGTAGCGAGCGTGCCGCCGACGCCTGTGAGTAACCGGGAACCGGGCAAGCCGATAAATTTGCCGGTGCTGTATTCTGTCGCGACTGCGGTGGCGATGGCACTGGCGCGAAACTATTTCCCGATCGCGCCGATGCTGGCACCGCCTGTCGGTTACATCGTCGGTACTGTGCTGATTGTTGCAGGTATCGGCGTGACAGTATCGGCTGGAGTTTCATTCCGCCAGGCGCGCACGCCGCTGCTGCCTTTTGAGCAGTCAACGACGGTAGTTACTACGGGGTTATACCGCCTGAGCCGCAATCCCATGTACGTCGGTATGGCCATGACACTACTCGGAATTGCGTCGCTAATGGGCCGCCTGAGCCCGTTCCTGTTGGTCGCGGTATTCGTCGCCATCATTCATTTTCGGTTCGTCCTGCCCGAAGAGAAATTTTTGGAGGGGCTCTTTGGCACGGAGTACCTGGACTACAAGAAAAGAGTCCGCAGATGGATCTGAACCGGGGGCGACAGCGGTCGCAAATCGTATTCCCTCAAAGCGGCCAAGGCAGCCGCAAACGATAGCGGCGCTCAGCGTTGCCGTCAGGGACGCGAGACCGCATTATTGAGGGCCTGACCATCAATCCGGGCTGTGACGCAAGCAATGACAGCAAACTCCGAGAAAACGCCACAGACAGCGCAAACACAGCGATTGCGGGACGCGCGTCGCGTCGTGATCAAGGTGGGGTCTTCCTTGTTGGTGGATTTCGGTGCGGGACACCTCGATCGAGCGTGGCTGGAATCGCTGGCCGTTGAGATAGCGCGGCTGACCGGGCGGGGCCAACAAGTTGCCGTCGTGTCGTCCGGCGCCATCGCTCTGGGTCGCAAGTACCTGGGTCTGGCCGAGGATCAACGACGTCTCGAACAGCAACAGGCGGCCGCGGCGGCGGGCCAGGTGTTGCTTGCCCATGCCTATCAGGAATTGCTGGGGCAGCACGGCGTCAAGGTCGCGCAGATGCTGCTGACACTCGGCGACACGGAAGACCGGCGGCGTTATCTCAATGCACGCAGCACCCTCGAAACCCTGCTCGGTGTGGGCGTTGTGCCGGTAATTAACGAAAACGACTCAGTTGCGACCGAAGAGATTCGCTATGGGGATAACGACCGGCTTGCAGCACGCGTAGCAGCAATGTGCAGCGCAGATTGCCTGGTGTTGTTATCAGATGTGGATGGTTTGTTCGAGTCCGACCCTGCAGCAAGCCCCGATGCGGCGCTGATTCCAATAGTGCACAACATAACGCCGGACATCGAATCTCGTGCCGGCGCCAGCGGCACCGATTACGGCAGCGGTGGCATGATCACCAAGATCGCAGCAGCCAAAATCTGCATGCCCGCCGGTTGCGCGACCGTAATTGCCAATGGTCTGAAGTCCCGGCCGCTGGCCGCCATCGAGGAAGACGCACCCTGCACCTGGTTTCTCCCGTCAACGACGCCGAGCATTGCACGCAAGCGCTGGATTGCGGGTTCACTGGTCCCGCGCGGCGTGCTGGTGATCGACGCGGGTGCAGAGCAGTCACTGGCCAATGGCAAAAGCCTGTTGCCCGTCGGAATCGTGCGCGTCGAAGGCCGGTTTGAGCGCGGTGATTCCGTGGTGCTGAAGAATGACGCTGGAAATGATCTGGCCAGGGGTCTGGTAGCCTATTCCAGCGATGAAGTGTCGTTGATTAAAGGACGACGCAGCGCGGACACGGAGGCGGCGCTCGGATATCGCGGCCGCGATGAAGTTATTCATCGCGATAATCTGGTGTTGATCGGTAGTTAAAACGTGAGTGCGACGGAAAAAATCATGGAGAAAGACCTGGCCGGCTTGATGCAGGCAATTGGGCGCCGTGCCCGGGCTGCGGCCAGCAAGCTCGCGCTGGCAGATTCGGCGCAGAAAAACCAGGCGCTTGCGGCTGCCGCTGCGCGCATCGACGAGGCACGTCAGGCAATTCTTGATGCCAATGGCCAGGACATGCAGGCCGCGCAAGCAAAGGGCCTGTCGGCAGCAATGCTGGACCGGTTGAAGCTCGACCATGAACGTGTGCGAGCCATGTCGCAGAGTATCGCGGACATCATGGAGTTACCGGACCCGATTGGACAAACCATGGAGGAGTGGACGCGTCCCAATGGGCTGAGGATCAAACGGGTGCGGGTACCACTCGGGGTGATCGGAATTATTTACGAAAGCCGGCCAAACGTTACCGCCGACGCCAGTGCCTTGTGCCTCAAATCAGGCAATGCGGTGATCTTGCGTGGCGGTTCCGAGAGCTTTCACTCCAGTACCGCAATTCATGCCTGCATGGCGGCCGGTCTCGAAGCGGCCGGTCTGCCCGCAGGCGCGATACAAATGGTGCCGACCACCAGCCGCGATGCAGTGGGCATTCTGCTATCCCGGATGCAGGAATTTGTCGATGTCATTGTGCCGCGTGGCGGCAAGAATCTGATTTCTCGCGTGCAATCGGACGCCCGCGTACCGGTAATCGGGCATCTGGAAGGCCTGTGTCACGTCTATGTACACAAGTCCTCGGACGCAAAGATGGCAAGAGACGTTGTGTTGAATGCAAAGATGCGCAGGACAGGTATCTGTGGAGCGGCGGAAACACTGCTCATTGATCGCGAATGCCTGCAGACCCATTGGCCGCTAATAGCCGATGCCCTTGTTGAAGCCGGCTGTGAACTTCGGGGCGACGAGGAAATCTGTTCGCTGGACGGGCGGGTCAGTGCTGCACAGGCAGCAGACTGGGATACCGAGTATCTCGACGCCGTGTTGGCAGTAAAAGCGGTTGCTGATGTGACGGAGGCTATTGAGCATATTGGCCTGCATGGCTCGGGACACACGGAAGCAATCATTGCAAACGAGACTGTTGCCGTTAGCCGTTTCCAGAATGAGCTGGATAGCGCGATTATTTTGCACAACGCCTCGACCCAGTTTGCAGATGGCGGTGAATTTGGCATGGGTGCGGAAATCGGTATCGCCACCGGACGCATCCATGCCCGTGGACCCGTTGGTGCCGAACAACTGACCAGCTACAAGTATCTGGTTGCAGGCGCCGGTCAGACCCGCCCCTGAGCACCGGCGTCGGACCGACCGCTAGGTGGTGACGAACAGCCTGTGGTTGTTGTGGGTAACGCAGTCGATGGGGATTTGATACAGGCGCGTGAGATTGTCGGTTGTCATGCACTCGTAGACAGAACCAGACAGCCACTGGCCGCCTTCG
The DNA here is from genome assembly GCA_029862285.1 of Gammaproteobacteria bacterium. GTDB lineage: Bacteria > Pseudomonadota > Gammaproteobacteria > Steroidobacterales > JABDKV01 > JABDJB01. The sequence goes on along the minus strand of JAOTXR010000095.1, from coordinate 2,066 downwards.
GCGGGGCCAAACAACAGTATTACCTTGTCGGCGAAACGAGAGACCAGGTTGAGATCGTGCAGGTTTGCAACTGTCGTCGCGCCTTTAGCGCATAGTCTGCGAAAACACTGCAATACGCCAAGCTGATGATGCGGGTCTAGATTATTCAGCGGTTCATCCAATAGATAGAGCGCTGGTTGCTGCGCGAGCGCAGTCGCGATGGCAACTCGCTGACGTTCGCCACCGGATAGAGTGGAAATATCACGTTCGGCCAGACCCGATAAATCAAGGGATTTCAGTGCGTCGGCTGCTGTTTGCAGGTCTTCGGTCGATTCCCACTCCAAAAAACCCAGATGTGGGTGGCGTCCCAGTAACACAGACTCTGCGACGGTCCCGGGAAAGGCATCTTCATGCTGCTGCATGAGCAACGCAACATTGCGGGCAATCTTGGCCCGCGATAGCGTATTCAGCGGTTTGCCGAACAACTCGATCGCGTCCAGTTTTTTTTCGCGGACACCGGCCAGTGTGTGCATCAACGTCGTTTTTCCTGCGCCGTTGCAACCGATGACGCAGACAAACTCACCAGCGCTGATATCCAGGTCGAGTGCGGACACAAGTTGTAAGTTGCCGATAACGACATCCAGATTGCGGCAGCGTAATACCGGATCTGTCAATTGCCGGCCCAGCGTATTTCAGCCGCGGTTAGTGGGCCAACGACAACATTCTTGAGATTCCGCGGCGTCACCGCTTCCATTTGCGATTTGGGTATACGACCACCCATTATCTCGGCCTGGCTTTGTGGATGCAGCGGTTTGCGGTTCGGCTCTGCATAACCTTCCGGGTGCAGTGGCAGACTGGTCCCCGGGTCGTATTTGTCGCTTGCACCAAGTGTGTGCAGCAACTCGTGTGCGAGCACGATATTGTTGCTACCGGCCATACGCCGGCTGGCAAATGCATTGACTACGCCTATCAGGCCTTTCTGCAGGCCAAGTGAATGCGCCAGCTTCGGATTTTGCTCGGGATCATGGAACACCATATACACGCGGACGTCGGGATCCGGTCCCGGCTGCTGGCCTTGCTTGCGCCATGCCCAGTAGCGCAGTTTTAGGCTCCAGGTCATGACCCCGGGTATGTTGCGATCGGCCGGTGGCGTCGGCGGCAATTCAAAAATTTGCTCGCCGAGTTCTATACGCACGGGCTCGGCTGCTGCAATCCCGTAGCGGTCGGCCTCGCGTTTTACGAAACGTTCGATATCGGCAAAATCACGCAGCTCGAGACCGTCGATGTACGTGACAGATACGTCGCTGCCATCGCCGTTAATCGGGTATACGCCAACATACAGCGTTTCGTCCCAGTCCGTGCTGCGTGCACGAGCCAGCCAGGCACCGGCTGCGACGAACAACAGCAGGTAGACCATCAGCGAGATACGCAGGGTGCGCAGAAAGTTGCCGGACGCCATCCCGTCGGTTCAGGCGTTGATGGCGGTCACGCCGGTCAGTTCGGAATCCGCGTTTAGCTGAAAACGAATTTCCATGGGGTTGCAGCAAACATGGCAGTCTTCAATAAAATACCGATCTTCTTCGGTGAGGTCGATGGTCACTACGTGACGCTCCCAGCAACTCGGACAGATTACGGTGTGATCGACTAGTAGTTGGGTCATCGCTCTCATGCTCACGGTTGCAGACGTGTCACACTCCAATGATCAGGATGCGGGTCCCCATTGTTATCCATGGCGACGGTGCGAATCCAGCGTGCCCGGTCATGCAAACGGTTTTCCCCCTGTACCCACAGCTCTACGGCGCTTGCCCATAGTCTGTATCCACCCCAATGCGGCGGCCGCGGCACCGATTCTGCGTCGCGGTACCGGTCCTCGGCTTCAATTAGCTGCGCTCTGAGTGCCTTGCGGCTCGCCACCGGCTCACTCTGTGCGCTGGCCCAGGCGGAAATCTGGGAGTCACGTGGCCGGCTCGCAAAATAATGGTCGCTTTCCTCGACAGGTGAGCGCACAACGATGCCCTCGATACGCGCTTGCCGGCCGAGGGCGTCCCAGTGGAAAACAGCGGTCGCGTTTGCCGTACGCTCGAGCT
>JAOTXR010000461.1 GCA_029862285.1 Gammaproteobacteria bacterium | reverse complement strand
CTGTGGTCTGTTGCTGATGCCGATGGCACTCGCTGAGGGTGACATCGAAGCGGGGCGCGCCAAGGCCGAGACTTGTCGCGGGTGTCATGCCATAGACGGTTACAAGAATGTCTATCCGACTTACAAGGTTCCCAAGTTGGGTGGGCAGAACAAGGATTATCTCGTCATCGCGCTGAAGGCTTATAAAAGCGGCGAAAGGCCGCATCTGACGATGCAGTCACAGGCAGCCTCACTGACCGAGCAGGATATGCAAGATGTTGCGGCGTTTTTCGCCGGCCAGACTGGAGACGGAAAATGAGAATCACCACTATCCTGATAATCGCCGTCTTGATTCCCTTGTCCGGCCCGGCATGGGCTGGCGATTCCAAAGCCGGGGAAGAAAAATCCGCGACCTGCGCGGCGTGTCATGGTGCCGGCGGCGCAGTCCCTATTAGCCCGCAATACCCGATACTTGCCGGTCAGCATGAAGACTATCTGGCACAGGCCCTGCAGCAATACCAGAGCGGTGAGCGCAAGAACATGATCATGGCCGGCCTCGTGGCTGCACTGAGTGAGCAGGACATTGCCGATCTGGCGGCCTATTTTGCCGCCCAGGGCTCCACCCTGCGCACAATAGACTGAACAGCTCGATAACGACCGGAAGTCGATGCGTTCCGGACAAAAAAAACCCGTACCGCCCGCTGCGGTCCGTATAGCCGGCTCCGGTATTGATTGCAGCGGCCAATGGACCGCATTGCATATCGCCGCTGCCGAGCGCCAGCTCAAATTGCTGCGCCCGCCACCGGGCGACATCAGCATCGATCTGTCCGGTGTCGAGCGTATCGACAGTGCCGGGGCCTGGCTGCTCTATCGCGCAGGCTGGCGTTGGCGTGAGGCGGGACGCACAGTCAATTTCAGAGGCCAGGATCAGGACACGGACCAGTTATTCGAGCTGATTGCCAAACAGCAGATCGAACCCGGCGAGGTACCGCGACCGTCGGATCCCGGGTTTCTGGAAAATCTCGGTCGTGACAGCATGCGCGCGCTCAATGAGCAGCTCAGCTTTCTGGGTTTCATCGGCAACATAACTTTCAGTGCGGTCCGCATATTGCTTACACCGGCGCGCCTGCGGTGGACACAGGTTGTTGAGGATTCTGAAGAGGCCGGGTTCGACGCGTTGCCAATCGTCGGGCTGCTGTCTTTTCTGATCGGGATCGTCATTGCCTACCAGGGCGGTGTCGTTCTGCGCCAATATGGCGCAGGCATCTTCATTGCCGATCTGGTCGGTCTGGCGATGCTGCGGGAGCTGTCCCCACTGGTCACAGCGATTATTGTTGCCGGCCGTACCGGATCTGCCTATACCGCGCAGATCGGAACAATGAAGGTAACCGAAGAAGTTGATGCCTTGCGCACAATGGGGATCACTCCAATCGAGTTGCTCGTTTTGCCAAAGCTGTTTGCGCTGGTGGTTATGTTGCCGTTGTTGACGGTTTTTGCCGACCTGATGGGTTTGCTCGGCGGTATGGTGATGTCGCACAGCCTGCTGGATGTGAGTTATCAGAATTTTGTCGATCGGTTGACGCAGTCGGTACGTTTGCAGGACTACCTGGTTGGTGTGGGCAAGGCACCCGTATTTGCGGTAATCATCGCCTCCGTGGGCTGCTATCAGGGTTTTCGTGTCGCTGGCAGCGCCGAGAGCGTAGGGCGTCAGACTACCGTCAGTGTGGTGCAGTCCATTTTTCTGGTTATCGTGGTGGACGCGTTGTTTTCAATAGTTTTCAGCCGGCTCGATATCTGATGCCTCATGACCCCGAAGCTGTCGTCGAGATGCGGGATATCGTCACCCGGTTTGGCAACAAGGTCGTACATGATGGAATTTCCCTAAACGTGTACCGCGGTGAAGTGTTGGCAGTAGTGGGCGGTAGTGGCAGCGGCAAGTCGACGCTGATGCGGGAAATGGTCATGTTGATGCGACCAACCGCCGGAACGGTTTCGGTACTGGGACGCGAAGTCACCGAGGCTTCAGAGATC
>JAOTXR010000460.1 GCA_029862285.1 Gammaproteobacteria bacterium | reverse complement strand
GGTTGGCTTGAAACTAACCGCCATTGTGGCAGCGATTATTGCCGGCATCGTGCTGATTTTGTTTGTTTTTGTTGTAGAGCGCGAGGGTGAGCGGACGCTGCCGTGGACCAGCGGTGAGGCCGCATCGACGCACCGGCCCGGTAACTCGTTTAAAGAAGTATTCAGTGGTATTAATCAGGTGCTTTGGGTGCGCACCAGCCTGATCGTGATGGTGGTGATGTTTTTTGACGGCCTGGTGGTGGGTTACGGCCAGGCCCTAATGCCGATCGCAGCAGTCCAGTTGTTTGGTTTTACCACCCCCCAGTGGTCGCAATTGGTTGCGGTCATGGGGCTGACCGGTGCGGTGGTGGCATTGGCGCTGGGCCCGCTGATTGACCGCTTTGGCGCCAAGCGGACAATGATTTTTACCATTGGCCTGGTGGCGATCCATGCATTTATGATTGCCCAGACCCAACATCTTTGGGAAAACACCACTTATGTGCGGGTGATGTTGGCGATCTGGGTGCTGATGCTGCCGGTGGTGATGGTTTGCGTCATCGCCCTGGCTATGGCGATTTGCTCGCAAAAAATCTCAGCCACCCAATTTGCCATCTACATGTCGGTGTCCAACTTTGGGCATTCGGCAGGTTCAAAGATTTACGGCATTTTTTCCGAAGGATCAAATTTTGCCGAAGCCTACACGCTGCTTGGCGGGTTTGTTGTAACACTGTTAATGGTGCTGTTTTTCCATCGCGATAAAGACGCCGCCACCACAACGTCTGGAGGTAAACCGGAAAAAGCCCCCAGACATACCATCGGAATTGCCGGTGGCGAGTCCGGTGTGTTTTGGTCCGGCGCCATGCGTTGTCCAAAATGCCGGGCGGATATGGAACAGATCGTGTATGAAGGGGTGGAGGTTGACCGTTGCTCAATATGCAGCGGTATCTGGTTCGATGCCGGTGAGGTTGAATTGCTGCGTAATAAAAAGGCGGCCGCCGCAATCGATACCGGCGATGCTGCTGAAGGGAAACTCAAAAACAAAAAAGACGACTATCCCTGTCCGCGTTGTAATGGCGGGATGGTGCGGATGGTGGACGCCAGGCAGCGGCATATCTGGTTCGAGACTTGCAGCACCTGTGGTGGTTCGTTCTTTGATGCCGGTGAGTTTGTTGATCTCTCCGTGCACAGTATTTCGGATTTCTTTAAGAGCTTTTCCACACCAGAGCGAAAATAGATTACAGCGACTCAAATCAGCGGGTCCATCCAATCTTTTCCTGTGCCTTAATGTCAATAAATGACATAGCAGCATCCTGCCGGGAGTCTCATCCAGCTAACTCGCAGTTCGGGCCCCATTGCCATATTGTCGGTAATTGCAAACTCCGGCTAGCCCCGGTTAGCCCATATTTATACCTCGGGTAGCGTCACTCGATACTTTTTCGACAGCAATGCTGCGGTACCGCCATCAGAGTATGCTTTATGGGTCAGCAACGCGCTTAGGCTCAGCCCACGATGGGGAAAGCAATTTTTAACATTCAAGCAGTCCGCCGCTACGGCGCGATAATCAGAAAAAGCCTGTTAACCATGCTGGGTTTTGCGGTACTCCAATCAGGATGCACGACAACTCCCGCAGCGGAATTCACCAACGATCTGTTTGAGCAATTTGAAGTCGTCACCGGCAGCATAAAACACCAGACTGTTATACCGGGATTCTTTCTCGGTGGCCCGATCGCCGACCTGGCCGTGCTGAGCATCGACGAGAACAGTGTCCGGCTGCTGAGCATCTACACATTCGATAACAGGACCTGGGTGAAGAAACTCGATGCAGCGCTAGGTCCCCATGTAAAGTTCGTCGATGTAGCGAATATCGATGGCGTCGACCGGTTGATCACCTACAAGAACAATCGCCTCAACTGGTTCGACCCCGACTCCGATATGGAGCGTGAGCTGGTGAGAATCGCGACCAATTACAATGCCAGGCTGCGCTACGCCAACGTCGAGCCGCTGGGGCCTGTTGACGAGGGCGAAATCCCCCACGTCGAA
>JAOTXR010000459.1 GCA_029862285.1 Gammaproteobacteria bacterium | reverse complement strand
GACTCAGCGCGTACAAGTAGCCGTCGCCTTCTGCAAGCCCACACTGCAAGGTCGGCCCCGAACCGGGCGGTACATAGGATGTCAGGTAGACGGTGCCGGCAATCGTCAAGGCTGACGACAGTACTTTCTCCCCACCGCGTTCCAGCGCGAGTTTCCAGCCGTGATCGAGCTCGGGTGGCACCGTACAACTGCCATCCTGCAGACAGTTATCAGTAACATCACCGAGTTGGAAACTACTGATATCGGTGTCCTGCCCCGACCCTGCCGTAACGAAACGGTCCTTGACCATAAAAATATAGTTGTTAACAGCGCCGCCCTGGTCTTTGGGATCGGCGCGATCACCCGAGCCCAGAATAACGGCATCGAATGGTCCGTGCTCGTCCCGTGACGCCACGAGATCGGGTCGATGAAAAAAACGACGATCGTTTGCCTTGCCAGAGGAAAGGTGTCGTCCCAGCGCGGCCAGGCGCGTCAGTTTCCAGTCGGACGAATCGGATCCTGCCAGATCGGCACGCCAGACATTGCCACCGCTGTCACCAACGAGCACGCGGTCGGTGAGGCCATCGCCATCGGTATCAGCAATGGTTACGTCCGAGGGAATACTGTCGACCAGATCGGGGTGCTGAAACACCGTGGCACTGGATCCGCCACCGCCCTGGATCGCTTTCCAGATCAGCTCGCCCGTTTCCATGTCAATAACAAAGATCGCATTGCCTTCGCTGTCGTCACTGCCTGCTGTCCCCCGTGAGTCCTTGTTACTGTCGTAACCCCCGGCGAAGATCAGGGCAGGACGCGTCCCGTCGCCCGCATCCACATGGGCTATTCGCGGAGTGGAAAAAGTCAGCCCGAGTTCAGCGAAGTCGCCACCCTTGGTAATTGTCCAGCGCAATTGCGGGTTCAACGGATCACTGACATCCACACCATAGTAGGCTTTGCCACCGCGTCGCAGGCCAAAGACGAGCAGTACGTGCTCGCCCGACTCAATAGTGCCATTGCCGTTGTAGTCTCCCTTGAAAACCACCGGAACCCCATCGGTCCCATAAGGGTGTTTCAGTCCCGGGGCGTTCTCGCGCAATGGTTTGACAATCCCCATCACCTCCCGTGGCATGAACGCCCAGGCTTCACGACCCAGCTGTTCGCCGGTCGACGCTGTATTGCGGATAAAATGCATGTAGCCGTCATTGGTACCGACTGCCACATAGATCAACGGATTTTCGGCCGAGTGGCCGTCCCGGGCACCGTAGTTAATTGCTTCGGGTCGCGAGTGCAAGGGGTCGGCCAATAGCCAGGGGCGTGCTTCCGCGGTATCCGAATCGCCATCGAGATCATCGATATCCATGCCACGTGCAAACGCGATCAAGTCCTCGGCTTCGTCTTTGTCGGCCGCCTCGAGAGCGCCTTCCAGCACGGTGGCTGTGGCCGGATTGGCGTTGAACGGCGCCAGGGCAGCCGGACCACTGTCAAAATACAGAATGCGTGAGCCCGGCTGATTCGTCGCCCCCGGGCCGCCACTGACAAAGCCCGGCGTCTGCTGCCCGGCACCGCCACGACTCACCGATCGCCCGTCACGACCTTCCACCTCTGATTTTTCCGGATCAGGTGCCGGCAGGGAATCGGGATCGGTCCAGAATGTCAGTGCGTCGTTGCGAAGTCGCCCGTCGATCGCCACCGCATTGCGGCCGAGCGCATCGATCAGATCAATCTGACCCGCTTCGTCGGCCGAGTCCAGCCGCAATTTTTTCAGGTTACCCGACCACAATGGACGACCCTCGGCCTGCGCCTCAAACAGAGCGAGGAATACGTTGTCGATGACTTCCGCGCGGTTGAATGCGTTAACAGGCAGTGAGACCGGTACGAAAGTGCTGCTGACGCTGAGTATGCTCTGCAGAATGTCTTCGAGCGTCGTGACCAGGTCCTCCGGATCCTCAGTCAGTTCATGCGGTACTCCGCTGCCGCCTGCGTCGGCGAGATCGTGCAACAGCTGGCTGTCGCGTGAAGTAATGAAATACGAAGTGACATT
>JAOTXR010000458.1 GCA_029862285.1 Gammaproteobacteria bacterium | reverse complement strand
AGCGTAAATTAAGGCATCGAAGGCACTCTTGGCGCTAAGCGACCACGGCCGGCCAAACCAGATCGAATCCTGAATAGTCGAGAAACCGTAGGCGAGCCAGGCCGTCGCACCGACCACCTGAAAGACCTTTAGATAGGCGGTTCCGGCCGGCAGGGCGGCGCCGGCGACGTAGGCGACCAGCGTGCCGACAATGAGATAAAAAAGGAATTGCTGTACCAGGTTTTTTGCCAAGTTCGGGAAGCCGTTTTCGAGCACGGTCAAAAAGGCGACCGGGCCGTCAGCGAACTTCTGCTTGTCCTCGTCGGAAATTTTCGACGGGTCGGCAATATACGGAATATTGTATTGTCCGGCGGCAAGGCCGCGCAGCGCACTGCGTGCGGCGTCTTCGCCACCGACCTTGGCGTAATCGGACTTGTGGTGTGGCAACACCATCCAGACTACTGAACCGGCGATCCAGCAGATTGCCGCAGCGACCACGATAGGTATCCACAGAGATATCAGGCTAACCATTACTTTCCCTTTTTTTGAGACACTAACTGAACAAGAAATAGCACACGGTCGCTACCACCAAAACACCGATGAGATTGAGTATCAGGCCCTCGCGGGCCATCTCGCGTATTAAAACCCTATCACTGCTAAAAACAACGGCGTTAGGCCCGGTGGCCACCGGCAACATGAAGGCACAACTTGCAGTCATTGCCGCAGGCACCATCAATAATCGGGGATCGAGACCGCTCGATATCGCAGCCGCAGCCATAATCGGCATCAGCAGCGCAGTAGTTGCGGTATTGCTGGTTACTTCGGTCAGGAACGTGACCGTGAGGCATACCAGGACGATGACCAGATACAACGGCAGGTGCTGCAAACCGGATAAAGCGGCCCCGACTGTTGTGCTGATACCGGAGTTACCGAATGCTTTTGCTATCGCGATACCGGCACCAAACAAAATCAATATTCCCCATGGAATACCGCTCGCAGTCTTCCAGTCGAGCAGTTTGCTGCCATGACCGTTCGGTACCAGGAACATTGCGACGACGGCAAGTAGCGCGACACTGGCATCATTTGCGGTGGGCAGGCCCAGCAGTTCGCTCCAGCCACCAAACGGTTCGCGCCGGGTAATCCATGCGAGTGCGGTGAGTCCAAATACGATTAGAGTCCGGATTTCTTCGGTGCGCCAGCGGCCGGCAGCAGGCAACTGCAATGGCTCGTTATTATCGAGTCCCCGCGTCAACCACAATCCAATTATCGGCACCATGATTGCAGTAATCGGCAGACCCCACCGCATCCATTCGGTAAACGTGAGCTGTGTGCCGGTAGTCTCAGCATAGACCTTCATAAAAATAAGATTCGGCGGAGTGCCAATTGGGGTGCCCAGACCGCCTACGCTTCCGGCATACGCAATGCCAAGCAGCAAACTGAGTTGCAACCTGTGGTCGCGGGTCTGCTGTGTGACAGCCAAGACTATCGGTAACAACATCAGGGTTGTGGCGGTATTCGAGATCCACATACTCAATACCGCTGCTGCAGTCATGAAACCGAATACCAGTGGACGACCGCTACCGCCGCCAAACAGGTTCACCATGTTCAAAGCCAGCCGCCGATGGACGCTGCTGCGTTCCATCGCGGTGGACAACATGAACCCGCCCATTAGCAGCAAGATCAACGAATTCCCGTATGATTCGCCGACTTCAGCCGGGGTGAGCACGCCGACCAGAGGCAGGATGGCCAGTGGCAGCAATGAAGTGGCCGGTATCGGTATCGGTTCGAAAATCCACCAGGCCGCACAGAGTATCGTAACACCGGCCGTCCAGCCGACTGCCGCTGAGGATCCATTCAGGTAGAGATAAGCGCCTGCGATGGCAGCCAATGCCGGACCGGCGAACAACGCTATTCTCTTCACGCCAATCTCCCCCTGAAAAGAGAGGCTAGCACATCGTTTTTTCAGACGTTGATTCTAGTCGTCCCCACCAGGGCGCCGGAATTCCAGCACCTGGTCGCTGATTTTCTCGACGGCAGTTAAAC
>JAOTXR010000457.1 GCA_029862285.1 Gammaproteobacteria bacterium | reverse complement strand
GCGCTGTGGGAACCCTACTATCTGATTTTAAGAACCCGAGGCATGAGCACCACGGCTGCCTTCATAGCCCTCGGTCGTAAGCTCGCCAGAGTCTGTTTCGCATTGCTACAAAAAAACACTGACTTCAACCCAAATTTACCGCTTAAGGGTTGTGCGGTAACATAGAATCTATACTTTGTTCCCTATACAGAATTACATCGCCGCGAACGCGAACGCTTGTGAGATCAGGGCTTCATCGGCGAATGGCGTCGAGTTATAACGCCTCGAGGTGTCGATCCGACGCCACTTACCGGCACGCTCAAGTGCCCGCGCCTTGGTCTCGAAGTTGTCGCCCAAATAGGTCCGCGCGATTGAAAATACGATGTGGCCATCGGGTCGCGTTACGCGGACCAACTCGTCGAGCCCGTCGAGTGGTGCGTGGCCCTGGGTAAAGACGCCAGAGGCCACAGTAGCGGCAAAGCAATCGTCGTCGTAGTCGAGCCGTTCGCCAAGCCGACCGGGGCGCAAGTCCTGATAGATATCCTTGGCGGCGGCACGGCCCAGCATGCCTTCAGAGGCATCAAAACCGAGGATATTGGAATAACCCAGCGCGGTCAGGATTTCACCCATGATGCCGGTGCCGGTGCCGGCGTCCAGCACCGGAGCGCTGCCTGGAGGCTGGTAGCGAGTGAGCATGGAAGCGACCATTGCCGGATGAGTATAGCCGACTCCTCTCATGTGCTCCTCATATTCCTCGGACCAGCCATCGTAGATAGCGGACGCTTGTTCTGGGCTGTCGGAAGCGTAGACCTGGTGAAGCGCTCGGATTGTTTTGTCTGGAGTCGGACGTGACATGGCCGCTTTCCAAAAAATAAATTATGGATCGACGTCAGTTTGGATTACAACCATTTCCATGTAAATATATACGCAACCCGGGAACATCGAAGACAACACAATGTGAGCAGCGCGGGTTGATCATCCGCCCGGTCGGCCACCTGAATGTGATGTCGCCGCCGCTCATCCTGACCAGAGAACAGATCGACGATATGGTACGGATATTGCGTGAAGGCATTGTGGCGACGATAGAAGAATTGCGCTCCGATGGTCTTTTGTAGTAAACCGTGCCGATGGCCGCGACGATGCGGGCCGCATGGAGACCAGACCTCGCAGGTCGAAATCTGCCCTTTAGAGTAACAGGTACTGAGTATTTTTTGCGTAATAACTTACGTCATTAGAACCAACTGGAGGAGATCACATGAACAACTTTAGCTTTCCGTTTACCCGGCGCAGGTTCCTGCAGGGATCGGGCGCGGCCGCTGTTGCGCTGACGTTCGGTGGACGTGGCGCGTCCGCCCAGGAAAAGAAACTCAACGTCTACAACTGGGACACCTATATCGGCGAAACCACCCTGTCTTCGTTTACCGACAATACCGGCGTGCAAGTTCAGTATGACCTGTATGCCAACCTGGAAGAGATGTTCGCGAAATTTCAGGCCGGCAACCCCGGCTATGACGTTATTTTTCCCAGCGACTACATGATCGAGACCATGATCAACGCCGACATGCTGGTCGAGTTGGACCGTTCCAAGATTCCCAACTTCAAAAATATCGATCCGAATTTCCTCAACCCTTCGTTTGATCCGGGATGCAAGTACAACGTGCCTTACATGTGGGGCAGCTGCGGGATCGGCTACCGGAAGTCCAAGGTGGGCGAGGTGGATAGCTGGAAGATCCTGCTCGACGACGACAAACACTCGGGCCGCATGGCGCTGCTGGCGGATCAGCGTTTTGTAATCGGTGTGACCCTGCTGTATTTGGGTTACTCCGCCAATACCACCGATCCCGATGAGATCAACGCGGCCCGCGATTTGCTGATCAAGGCCAAGAAGCACTTGAAGGGCTTTGTCCCGGATTCCGGCCAGGACATGTTGATTTCAGGTGACGTAGACGTGGTCATGGAATGGAACGGCGATGTGCTTAAAGTGATGGAGGAAGACGATGATCTGACCTATACCATCCCGAAGGAAGGCACCGTGATCTGGGTGGAT
>JAOTXR010000094.1 GCA_029862285.1 Gammaproteobacteria bacterium | reverse complement strand
GTCGCCATAAGCAACGACGTGTCACCGAGAAAACGATGCGGTGGAACCGCGAGATTCAATGGCGCTGGCACACCATCGTAAACGCGGCCGGCGAGATCGAATTTTGATCCATGACATGGACAGAAAAACCCGCCGAGCCAGTCTGGCCCGAGATCGATCGCTGCGACCTCGGGTCGATATTCCGGTGCACAACCGAGATGGGTACAAACTCCGATCATCACGAAAATTTCCGGTCGCACCGATCGATGCTGGTTTTGTGCATAAGTTGGCTGCTGCTGATCCTGCGACAGCGGATCACGCACTTCACCATCGAGCTGCGATAGCGTGGCCAGTGCGGCCGCGGTGCGATTGAGTATGTAAACCGGTTTACCACGCCATTCAACTTTTATGAGCGCGCCCGGTTCGAGTTTGCTGATATCAACTTCGACGGGTGCGCCAAGGGCCTGAGCCCGTGCACTGGGTCTGAAAGAAGAAACAAAAGGGACAGCAGCGCCAATGACCCCGACACCACCAGCGATACTCGTCGCCAGTGTCAGGAAGTGACGTCTACCCTGATCAAGATCGTCCGATGTTGCTGACATTAAAGGGCGTCCGTTCTGGGAAGGGTTGTTTGCAGTACAAAGCGCCCGGAATTATACACATAGTGGCTTCAGCCCGGCACCCGACGGATTCTTGCCCCGAGCTGCCCCAGCTTTTCCTCGATACATTCGTACCCCCGGTCAATATGGTAGATGCGATCCACCAGCGTCTCACCGCGCGCTGTAAGGCCTGCCAGGACCAACGAGGCCGATGCGCGCAGATCGGTCGCCATCACCGGCGCCGCCGTTAGCCATTCGACACCCTCGCTGACAGCCGTATTGCCCTCCAAGCGGATTCGAGCGCCCATCCGCTGCATTTCAAGCACATGTTGGAATCGATTCTCGAAAACCGTCTCCGTGATCACCCCGGCGCCTTCCGCGATCGCGTTTAGCGCGGTGAACTGCGCCTGCATATCGGTCGGAAACGCCGGATAAGGTGCGGTGCGCACGTGCACCGCTCGGGGCCTTTGGCCGGCCATATCCAGTTCGAGCCAGTCTTCACCTTTCTCAATATGGGCGCCGGCCTGGCTGAATTTCACCAGCACCGCATCGAGATGCTGCGGGCACACTCGCTTGACCCGAACCCGGCCACCGGTGACAGCGGCGGCGGCGAGATAGGTGCCGGCCTCGATGCGGTCCGGCATCACGGCGTAGCGCCCGCCGGACAGGGTCTCGACCCCCTCGATTTCAATCCTGGAAGTTCCGGCCCCGGAGATTCGCGCCCCGAGCGTATTGAGAAAATCCGCCAGATCGACAACTTCCGGCTCACGCGCGGCATTGTCGATCACCGTTAGTCCTTCTGCCAGCGTGGCGGCCATGAGCAGATTCTCGGTCCCGGTCACAGTGACTTTGTCCAGAACGATCTTTGCGCCACGCAGACGCTGCGCCTTAGCGCGAATATAGCCACCGCTCAAGTCTATCTCGGCACCCATTGCACGCAGCCCCTGCACATGCAGATTGACCGGACGCGCCCCGATCGCGCAGCCACCGGGCAGCGAAACTTCTGCCATACCGTGCCGCGCCACCAACGGTCCCAGCACCAGAATCGACGCCCGCATGGTACGGACCAGATCATAGGGTGCGCGTAGTTCGTTGACTGTTGTCGGATCAACCTCCAGATTCATGTGCTCGTCGACCGTCACGGTCGCTCCCATGCGGCCGAGCAATTCGATCGTCGTCGTAATATCCCGTAAATGCGGAACGTTGCTAACCGTCACGGGCGCATCGGCCAGCAACGTTGCGGCGAGTATTGGCAGCGCGGCGTTCTTGGCACCGGAAACGACAACGGTGCCGTCGAGGCGGGTGCCACCTTCTATGAGCAGCTTGTCCATCGACTACTGTCCGGCCTCGGCTGGCGTTTGCGTACGCAACGACAACGCATGAATCTCACGCCCCACCCGTTCGCCGAGCGCGGCGTAAACGATTCGATGTCGGGCGAGCGTGCGCTGCCCGTCGAATTGCTCGCTAATCACCAACGCCTCGAAATGGCTGCCGTCGGGACTTTGCACGCTGACCCGCGCCCCCGGCAATGCCGCACTTATCAACGCTTCTACTTCACTGGGATCCATTGCACGCTTCCTGGGAAGGCCCTCGAATAGCCCATCATATTAGAGAATCGCGCGGCCGGGGAAATACGTCTGTGCTATCTTTAGCCGCTTCGCCGCGGCAGCTGGCCCGGGGAAAAGCCTGCCTCATGCTTATTTACACTGCAGCAATCATCGTCGGTTTCGCCCTTCTGGTGTGGGGGGCAGATCGATTTGTAGTCGGTGCGGCGGCCACCGCGCACAACCTCGGCGTCTCCAGCCTGCTGATCGGCCTGACAGTGGTCGGATTCGGCACCTCCGCACCCGAAATACTTGTTTCGATGAACGCGGCGATCAGCGGCAATCCAAAGCTTGCGATCGGCAATGCCATTGGCTCCAACATCGCCAACATCGCGCTGATATTGGGAATTACTGCCCTGGTTCAGCCGCTGCGGGTAAGGTCGCAGACACTGAACCGCGAATTGCCGGTGCTCCTGGCGGTGACGATGCTGACGTTATTGCCCTTTCTCGATCAGAATCTGAGTCGGCCGGAAGGCTTTGCGCTGTTAGGCGGATTGGGCCTGATGATGTACTGGCTGGTCCGGGTCGAACTCGAATCGAATGTCGGTGACCCGATGACAGCAGAGCTCGAAGCCGAGATCCGCAGCGACATGTCCACGCCAGGCGCTGTCGGTATGCTCACAATCGGTCTGATAATTTTGCTGGCCAGTTCAAAATTGCTGGTGTGGGCGGCGATACAGGTCGCTTCCGAACTGGGGATCAGCGACCTGGTTATTGGTCTGACAATAGTCGCGGTGGGCACTTCGCTACCGGAACTTGCCGCATCGATCTCGGCGGCGCTGAAAAACGAGCATGATCTTGCGATCGGAAACGTTATTGGCTCAAACATGTACAACCTGCTGGCAGTCCTGGGCGTCGCCGGGTCCATTGCCCCGACTGATTTCGAACGTGCGGTTTTGACCCGGGATTTCCTGGTCCTTATCGGCCTGACGATCGCCCTGTTCGCAATGGCATACAATGTAAGCGGAGAGGGCAATATCAAACGCTCGGAAGGCGCGGCGCTATTGATTGCTTATGCCAGTTATATGGCGTTCATTATTGCAGGCACTGTATGAGTCAGCCAGCCGGAAAACAGACTTCACCCAATCCGACGCAGATCATTGCCATGGCGCGGCGGGTGCTGTCGGTCGAAGCCGAAGCAGTAAGACAACTGGAACAGCGCATCGGCGACGAATTCGTGGAGGCGTGTCGATTGTGCCTTAACTGTAGCGGCCGAATCGTCGTGAGCGGCATTGGCAAATCGGGGCACATCGCCGGAAAGATCGCAGCAACACTCGCGAGTACCGGCAGCCCGGCTTTCTTTCTGCACCCCGGTGAGGCCAGTCATGGCGACATGGGCATGATAACCTCGGACGATGTGCTCATAGCCGTGTCCAACTCCGGCGAAACGTCAGAATTGGTCATTCTCCTGCCAATGATTCGCCGCCTCGCCACATCCCTCATTACTATGACCGGCAAACCGGATTCGACACTGGCAACTGCAGCTACGGTTAATCTTGACGTCAGTGTTTCCGAAGAAGCCTGTCCATTGAATCTTGCGCCTACTGCGAGCACTACAGCGACGCTTGCCACGGGTGACGCACTTGCGCTGGCTCTGCTCGAAGCGCGAGGCTTCACCGCCGATGATTTTGCGCGCTCGCATCCGGGCGGGCGACTCGGGCGACGGCTGCTGGTACGGGTCGCCGATGTCATGCACACCGGCGATGCGATTCCACAGGTGCGCTCAGACACATTACTGAAGGACGCACTACTGGAGGTAAGCGCAAAAGGACTCGGTATGACGGCGGTGATCGATTCCGACAATCACGTTGCCGGTATTTTCACTGACGGCGATCTGCGCCGTCTCCTGGACAACCAGGCAGATATTCATCGGACCACGATTTCGCAAGTGATGACTGCCAGCTGCAAGACCGTTACTCCGCAGATGCTCGCATCAGAGGCGGTTAGCGTGATGGAGTCGAACAAGATTACGGGGCTTCTGGTAGTCGACGATGACGAGGTTCTCGCTGGCGCACTCAACATACACGACCTGTTTCGCGCAGGCGTTGTCTAAGGCAAAACTGGATTGCAATCCATCGATCCAACTGTAGTTAAACGCGCTGCTGCGATCCGCCTGGTAGCCATTGACGTTGACGGCGTGCTCACTGATGGCCGCCTGTACTATGGCGATGAGGGTGAGCAGCTCAAGGTATTTCACGTCCACGATGGGCTGGGTCTGCGTCGCCTAATCGACGCCGGAATCGAGCCGGCAATCATCTCGGCGCGAAAATCAAAAGCGGTCAAGCGGCGCATGAAGGAGCTGGGTGTATCGAACGTTCACATGCACTGTGCCGACAAAGGCGCAAAGATCGAAATGCTAATGCGCGAAGCTGGTATAGAAAACCAGCAGGTTGCTGCGATTGGTGATGATCTTGCCGATCTGCCCATGCTCCAACGCGCGGGTCTCGCAGTTGCCGTTGCCGATGCGCACCCGCAGCTGCTCGAGGCCGCCCACTGGAAAACAACCAGACCGGGAGGTCACGGAGCGGTCCGGGAACTCTGCGATCTGATTCTGACCGCGCAAAACTATCGATGACGTTGCGCAATATCATTATCGCTCTGGCTCTGCTTGGAGCCATCGTCACCAGCTGGCTGGTTCTGGAGCGCCGCGGTGTCAGAGAAGAACCACGCGCGCCCGTATTGGATTCCGGCTACTACTTGCGCGAAGCAGTAGTTGAAGGAATCGGAACCGATGGCACTACACTGTATACGCTACGCGCCGAACGCATCCAACAGGCGCCTTCCGACAACAGTGTTTCACTGCAAGTAGTCGACCTGGAATACTCAAGCCCGGATGGCGAACCGTGGAGCCTGCGGGCTGACGAAGGCGCCATACCGGCAGACGGTGAACGGATTTCGCTGTTCGGCAATGTGAAGATTGAGGAAATGCTGTTTGTCGGGCCAGAGACCACGGTGGTGACAACACCCGATCTGGACGTGGATTTGCGCGCACATTTGGCAACAACAGACAGCGAAGTACGTATCGAACGGGGAAACTATCTGATAACCGCGGTCGGAATCCGCGCTGATTTGAAGGACCGGAAACTGAGGCTACAATCCGAGGTTCATGGCCGCTTCTTACCCTGACTGGCGCGCGCCCCTGGCAGCCGCGCTCACACTGACTTTCGTGACTGCTGTTGCGCAGGAGATACCGATCCTGCTCGATGCGGCGACGACCGACTTCGATCGTGGCAATCAGCGACTCTTGTTCGAAGAGGTCTCGATTAAGCGCGGTAACCTTGGCATCTCTGCCGACAGCGCGGACACGTCACAACTGGATTTTGCGGAAAGCACCTGGGTATTTCGTGGCTCGGTCCGGATCTATAGTGACACTGCTGAAGTGACTGCGGACAGAGCAGAGATGTCATTCGCCGATCATCGTCTGCAACGAGCGACTATCACTGGAGCACCTGCAGTGCTGAGCCATGCAAACGATGCATCGATGAACGTACGCGCGACCGAGGCGGTAGTGACTTTCCAAAATGACTTGCTGAGCAACATCACACTCAAAGGTACGCCGGCCGAATTCGAACACACCGGAAACGAGCCAAAAACAGTCATAACACGTGGAAACGCCGGCAGGCTGGTCTACGACCTGGAAAATTCCAGGATCACACTTAGCGATGAGGCGTGGGTTGCTCAAGGGGAAAATGAAATACGGGGCGAAGAAATCGCTTATGACATCCTGGCACAGCGTATTGTCGCCGGTGGTGACGATCAGGGCGACCGGGTACGGATTACCATTACACCGCCGACTGACAAGCAGGTTCCCGAAACCGATGATACCGGCAAATGACCACTCTGAAAGCCGAGGCAATCAGCAAACGCTTTCGTTCCCGGCAGGTTGTCGACAACATGTCGCTGCAAGTGAGCCGCGGCGAAGTCATCGGTCTACTGGGGCCCAACGGCGCAGGGAAAACCACTGCCTTTTATATGATCGTCGGGCTTATTCCGTGCGACTCCGGCAGAATAATTCTGGATGATCGCGATATCACACGACTGCCAATGCATCGGCGCGCGCGGCTCGGCGTCGGATATTTGCCACAGGAAGCTTCTGTTTTCCGAAAACTCACAGTCGCCGAGAACATTATGGCGATCCTGGAGACCCGGGCCGAGATGGACGATGCCGGCCGTGAACGAGCACTGGAAGAGCTGCTGGAAGAACTTCATATCGGCCATATCCGCAACAGTCCCGGGATGAGTCTCTCAGGTGGCGAGCGGCGCCGTGCGGAAATTGCACGCGCTCTGGCCGCAGAACCCTCTTTCGTGCTCCTGGACGAGCCCTTTGCCGGTGTGGACCCTATTTCGGTGCTGGATATCCAGCGGATCATCGCTCAGCTCACCGAGCGAAACATCGGGGTGCTAATAACTGATCACAATGTGCGCGAGACACTTGGCATTTGCGAGAGGGCGTATATTCTCAATGAAGGAAAGTTAATTCTCGAGGGACTCCCGGAGGAGGTTCTGAGCGATCAACGGGTGCGTGAGGTATACCTTGGTGAGGATTTTCAGTTGTAAATCAAACACTTTGACGCGACACGCGGGTAGCCACCCGATTCTATAGATTATGTTAAAACCATCATTACAACTGCGCATCGGCCAGACCCTGGCCATGACGCCTCAGCTACAGCAGGCAATCCGCCTGCTTCAGCTGCCCGTGATGGATTTGCAGGCCACCATCCAGGAAGCGCTCGAGAGCAATGTGATGCTCGAGAGCGTCGAAGAGTTTATCGATGTCGCCGCCCCGGACAAGAGCGAAGCCGAGCGGAAAAAGACCGCCGAAGAACCGGTTATCGACGACGCCTGGCGTGAACCAAAACTAACGGCAGCAGCAGACAGCGGTTATAACGCCTCACTACCGGCAATCAGCCAGGATATCGAGGATACGTCCGGACAGACGCTGCACGAATACCTGTTGTGGCAGGCTGACCTGGAGGACTTTTCCGCGCGTCAGCGGGACATTGCCAGCGCAATAATTGATGCTATTAATGACGAGGGTTATGTCACCGACGATTTCGCAACTATCAGCCAGACGCTCGGTTCTCAATACGCGGCCACGGAAGAAGAAATCGGCGCGGTCCTGACTATGTTGCAGAGATTCGACCCGGCCGGTGTCGCTTCACGCAACCTCTGTGAATGCCTGACCCTGCAACTGCATCAGCTGGACGAGGACACGCCAGGCTTGCTCACTGCCTATGCCATTACCGAAGACGACGACTTACTCAAGCTGATCGCTGAAAATCAACTATCTGCCCTCCGCCGGCGTCTGAATGTAAGCGATGAAGAAGTCGCCGTGGCAATCGCGCTGGTACGTTCGTTGCACCC
>JAOTXR010000456.1 GCA_029862285.1 Gammaproteobacteria bacterium | reverse complement strand
TTGGCCTCGCCGGTCGCAGCTTCAACACGCGGGTGGCCGTTAGCGCAGATGTACGGGCACGAGACGCCGTTCGATCAGTTCGAACAGCAATTCCGTGGCCAGCGCCAGTAACGCGGCCGGAACTGCACCCTGGAGTATCAGATTGGTGTCGTTGAGCGCCAGACCGGTCACGATCGGTTCGCCAAGACCGCCGGCACCGATGAACGCGGCAAGCGTCGCAGTACCAATACTGATTATCGCTGCCGTGCGAATACCGGCGAGTACATTTGGCATTGCCAGCGGCAAAATGACATGCCGCACCTGCTGGGCAGAACTCAGACCCATGCCCGCCGCAACCCGGCGCAGTACCGGGTCGATACTGTTCAACGCTGTCGTCGTGCTACGCAGAATCGGCAGCAGCGAATAAAGGAACAGTGCGACAATTGCCGGCAGCACGCCGACGCCGAACAGGGGAATCATCAGCGCCAGCAACGCGATTGATGGAATGGTCTGTAACAGGCCGGCCACGTAGAGCACGCCGGCAGACACGACGGACGATCGGTGTACCAGGATTCCGGCCGGCACGCCAAGCAGACAGGCCAGGAGTACGGCAACTACAGTCAGTTGCAAATGGCGCACAATGTTGCGCGATAGTCTGCGCCAGGCATTGTCAGCAATGGGTTCCGTGCCGGCAGACAACCCGGCGTCGACCAGGAAGGCACTGGCGACCCGGGCGATATCCTGCCTGTCAACGACCACCCGACTGTTCAGCTCGCGCATACGGGCGTCGTCGATACGCCCCGCCATTTGCTCGAGTTGTGCCACAGCGGCCGGGGGCAGGGAACGCACGGCCAGCGGCAATGCGTCGTAGCGCGGGAAAAACTGCAGGTTGTCTTCGAGAATGACCAGTTTGTGTCGCTGAATATCACCATCGGTGGAGTAGGCATCAGTCACGTCGATGCTGCCATCCGCGATCGCCCGGTAAGCCAAACCGTGTTCGATACCGCGGGTGGCCATACCCAGCCCATAGGCCCCGGCCAGTCCCGGCCAGCCATCGTCCCGGTCGCGAAACTCGTGACTAAAACCGAACACGAGTCCCGGATGGGCACGCAGGTCCGATATGGTTTTCAATTTCAGCCGCGCCGCCGTTGCGGCACTGGTGGCGATTGCATAGGTGTTATTGAAGCCGATGGGCGAGAGTGTCTGCAGACCCAGTGCCGCCAGCCTGGCATCGACCTCGGCGGCACCGGGCGATCTGTTCAGATCGAGAATGGTCTCACTGATGGTACCGGTGTATTCCGGATAGACATCGATCTCGCCATTGATCAGGGCCTGGTAGCACACCAGCGTGCCGCCAAAGCCGAATTTTCGGTCAACCTCGAACCCCGCTGCTTCGAGCAGCTGTGACATTATCTCCGCGAGTATGTAACTCTCCGTAAAAGTCTTGCTGCCAACGGCCAGGCGCTCCTGCGCCTGCGGCGACAACGGCGCTACGCAAAAAATCAGCGCGGTAATTGCCAGAACACGTTTCATTGCAGATGCTCGCGAAACAATGTGCTGACATAGTCGTCCGCCGGGCTGGCAATCAGTTCCTGCGTCGGCCCCCACTGCACGATAGATCCACCACGAATGATTACGAGATATTGAGCCAGCTTGCGTGCTTCACGCAGATCGTGCGTGACCAGCACGACCGTTGTCGGTTCTTCGTCCTGCAAACGCAGGAATCTCTGATGGATACCCTGCCGGGTAATGGGGTCGACACCGGAAAACGGTTCGTCGAGTAACAACAACGCCGGTTTCAGCATCATTGCCCGGCACAGGCCGAAGCGTTGTTGTTGACCGCCCGAAAGCTGCTGCGGGAAACGGTCCGCCAGCTCAGCATCCAGTTCGAGTAGTTGCATCAGCCACTGGCGTCGATCAGCAATGCGTCGAGCATCCCAACCGGCCAATCGGGGTAGCAGTTCGATGTTCGCACCGGCGCTGAGATGCGGGAACAGACCCACACTTTGCACGGCATACCCTATCTGTCGGCGGAGGCGGACGAGATCG
>JAOTXR010000093.1 GCA_029862285.1 Gammaproteobacteria bacterium | reverse complement strand
TCAATACGGCGAGCAAAATGAGTTTGCCAATGACGGCCGTTTGTTTCCACTGGCGAGATTTGATAATAGGCGCGAACAACACGCTTACCATCAACCAGTTGAATGACAGATCGGCAATAGCGCCGATACCCGGTGGCACCATGTACAGGTGATTCGCCGAGCGCGCGATGGCCCAGAGCAGAAACAATACGGCCAGCGGGCCGCGGTGCGGTGTCTGCAACCCGGTCCAGTTCTTGACTGCGGTGAGTAGAAATCCCGCAACTACCGCAAAGGCATAGCCAAACAACATCTCGTGGGCGTGCCACAAGCTCACTGGTATACCCGCCGGATAGACCTGTTTACTGCCACCATAGGCCAGCAGCCACATGAATATTCCGATGACGGAAAAAATTCCTGCGCCCAAAAAGAACGGTCTGAAGCCCAGGTTCCATACCGCAGAACCGGGCGAGTTGATTGCTTGTTCGGCGTCGCGCACTACGGACTTTCCTAATTCAGGTAGTTCGGCTCGTGAGTAAATGTAACGACCTGATCGGCCGGAATACCCTGGTGTGACTCGGTTGCCCCGTCCGGCCAGTGAATAGTGATTTCGTCAACGCTGTCGGTATTCGCCAGACCAAAGTGAAGGTCGGTGTCATTATGGGACAAATAGGCGCCACCGACCCCGACCTGGCGTAGCTGGATCCGGTCACCGGTGCGTAGCGCCACGCGCGCGCCCAGCCCCCGTGTATTCGCACCATGCTGACGCAATCGCACTCCCAGCCAGTGGTTCTCACTGTCGGTCACATTATGCAGTAACAGCGGTTTTGCCCCGTGTACCAGGATGCACAGATCGATCTTTCCGTCCGCATCGAAGTCGCCCTGCGCGCCACCGCGACCGACGATCGGGGTGGCAAGTATGGTACCGGCATGAGTACCGGCATCGTAGAAACCGCCCGGCGACTCGTGAGTGAAAATCTGCATGAGCTGCGGGCGCAGCAACTTGTTGTCGGCACTTTGCTCCAGCGTATTGCCATTTACGATCCAAAGATCGGGGTCAGCGTCGTTGTCGAAATCGGCGAAACCCGTCGACCAGCCGACCATCGGCAGGGATGCCTGCCCCAGCCCGATGGCATCCGCTACATCCATGAACGCGAGCCGGTCTCGTCCCTCGCTGTCGACCCAGTCTTCCGACGACATATTCTCGAAGAACGCGTTTTCCTGGGCGACCCAGTGAGTGACAAAGATATCGAAATCGGCATCGCCATCATAATCACCGACCGCCAGTCCCATTGCGCCACGATAGTCCGCTGCGAGCGAACTCGCGCCGATGTCCGCGAAGGTTCCGTCGCCCATGTTACGGAAGACGCCATTGGATGACACATCGTTGGCAACGTACAAATCGAGCAGACCGTCGCCATCGAGGTCAACCCACGATGACGCAAGCGAGCGGCCGGTATGATTCGCCACGCCGGCGGCGTCTGCCACGTCGGTGAAAGAACCGTCGCCGTTGTTTCGATACAAGCGGTTTGGTTCGGGAGGATAGGCTGAGGGATTGAGCGTATACGGCACTTCCGATCCCGTGTGCCGCGACCGGCGTTCGATGTCTCCCTCGCGCAATTCAAATCGCACGTAGTTGGTTACGTAAAGATCGATATTACCGTCGTTGTCGTAGTCTCCCCACGCGCCTCCGGCACTGAACGCATTGTCGCCGACCCCGGCCGACTCCGTCGCATCGCTAAAGCTGCCGTCACCGTTGTTACGGTAGAGCGTATTGGCGCCGAAGTTTGTCAGATACAAATCCAGATCGTCGTCATTGTCGTAGTCGCCCCACGTGGCACCCAGTCCGGCGACCGGCGTGTCCAGGCGTGCCTTCGTGGTGACATCACTGAAATGCCCGCTCCCGTCGTTGGCGTAGAGCGCAGAACGGCAACCGGCGCTCTGCATCTGTGTATCTGCCGGTCTGCAAAAGTTGACGAGGTACAGATCGAGGTCACCGTCGTCGTCGTAGTCACCCCAGGCAATCCCGGAACCCATGTCTTCGGGTAGCAAGGAACGCCGGGTGGCCGGAAAATGCCGGAAATCAATACCAGCTGACTCACGCGTCTCCGCAAAGCTGAATTGCACCATAGCGGCGGTACTGGTGCGACTGAGCACGCTCGTCAGCCCGGCGACACTACCATCCGCTTCTGGCGCATACGGATCCAGTTGCGGCTTGGCGATGAGCAGGATCATGGTCGCTGCGACGATGGCAGCGCCGCTGGCGCCACCCCAGTAGAGCATCAGCCGCTGGCGTTTACTCAGCGGACGCCGCGGCATGCATCACTCTGATCGTTGTCTGGACACTGGAGAGCTGCGTCAACGGTGCCCGGACGTTAGCGTCGACGCCATAGATTCTGTCGAGAAATTCCGGATTGGCTTTTCGATACCACAACGAAGCGGTCACGTTTAACGTTCCGGCTGAAAGCTCTGCCGCTGGAATGGCGTAGTCATCGATACGCTGGCCGGGCTGGATCCGGCCGGCGGACTGCGCGACCCGTCCCCGTCCCATCGATGGACAGACAAATTCTGCTTCGACGGAGTCGGTCATACCCGGATACAACGTACGTTTGTAGCTGGCGCCAACCAGATCCCAGAGGTTGTGCCTGTCGATCAGCTTACCTTCCCGATCGAAACCATCGGCCTTGAACAGTACCGGAAGGTCCCTGACCTGGCCGTCTTCGTCTGCAGCACCACCCGAGTAGAGCACGTTACCGTCGTCGTCGGTGACTTTGATTTCAACCCAACTTTCGATCATGTCCAGTGGCCCGGTTGGAAAGTCGTGTCCGGTCTTGTTGTTCGTGAGAACGACCTGCAACCGGATATCTTCGCCGGGGGAAACCTCGGGCGGTGCAACTATTTCCATCGCCACGACCGGTCCCTCAGACCACTTGTCGCTGATCTCCGGGATTTCGATCTCGCCACGCAGCCACTGCTCTGTGAGCTCGACATGTTTTTCCGCACCCTCCAACTTGTGCAACAACGGTATGTACTGGTTGCTGGCCAGGGTGCGGTGACTGCGGTGTTTACCGTCGTCACGGTTGCGATTGTAGTCAGTCGGGTCACCACTGGCCGGGTCGCTGCTGTCAACCATCGGCATGTGACACTCGCGGCACTCTATTGATTGCTCGGGATCTCCCTCAACGTACCAGCGGCTGTTTTTCCAACTGTCATACTGGTTTTGTCCCTGTACCTTACCGATATCGGTATTTACCTCCTTGTCGACGTACTGCTTGTGGCAGGCGGCGCAAAATTCCGGTGTTTTGTACAACGAGCGTGAATACGAACGGGTGTGATGCTCCGGATAGGTGCGAATCAGGTAGTCGCTGGCCAGACTGGCGAGCACGCCATCGGACAACTCATAGACATAGCGTTTTTGCGGTTCGATAGTGTAGTCACCGTTGCCCTGCACGTCGGCCTGCACAATGCTGTGACACACCAGGCAGGATGTGCCCTCGTGCGAGCCCTCAGCACTCAAGGTAATGTTGCCTGCGTTCTTGGCGCCACTGAACAGCGAGATCGGGTCGTGGCAGCCGGCACAATAGCGAGTGTGTTCGGGCGATGTCTCCTCGACCATCAGCGTCTGGACGCGCTGGAACATGTCGTCCAGCGCAGAATAGCGGTGTGCGCTGGGCAGCCATTCCTCGTATATCTGGTCGTGACAACCGCTGGTACCGCAGCGCTCCGAACCGGCCAGTGCATTGACGGCGCTGGCACCCGACTGCTTCATCCGGGTCGCGGTATACATCATCGCGGTATCGATGCGACCACGTTGCTCATCCGACAGGTCCAATCCGCCCAGGTGCTGTTTCAGTTGGGTAAGTAAACCGCGCTGCTCTGTACCACCATCGTCAGCCACCGTCTGCAATCGTGCTTGCCCGCCCAGGATGGCAGCCACTTCGTCATCGAGCTCCTGCTCGTACGCTGAATAGTCCAGTCGTGCCAGGCTCGGGGCAAAAGGACGATCCTCCCCAAACTGCCAGTTGTAATCATCCGGGAAGGCGGCGGTTAGCGGTGGTTCACGGTAGGCGGCCGCCCACAACACAGCCGCGAGCATTAACAACACACAACCACCCATCGTCACTGCATAAAACCTGCGGCGGGCGACGAGGAGCTCCGGATCGGCCTTCTGTTTGCGGATGGCGACCGTGGCCAGGTGAATTACTATGACTATCGCGACAACCACGCCGGTCACCAGGTGCGCGAGGCTCCAGCCGTAGTCGATCCGCGGACCTACCAAGCCCTGCCACGTCAGCAACAGACCACTAAACACGCAAATCGCAAGAACTGCCAGGGCAACGTAACCCAGCAGCTGATAATGGCTGAGGTTGCCTTTCTTGCGCACCTTCCAGTGGCGTACCACATACCAGACCAGTGGCACGAGCATGGCAACACCAATCAGTGAATGCAGTAAGGCGTTGAATTGTGTGTACTCGGTAAACGGCGCCGCGTAGATGAGGAGGCCCGATACCAATTCGAACAACAGCAGCGCGCTGACGCTGCCGGTCAGTCGCGAACGCCACTCGGCAAGTGCATCGACTCGCTTGGTCTTGGGTCTGACGGGGGCTTTTGTATTCTTGTCTGGTGTTGTCACGGCAGGTCGACTCGCATTTAACTTACAGGAAAAGCGTCAATAATGGATAACAGCCCTCCACCGTTACACCAGATCGTGCATCGCCGGTATCCGTAGATTCCGAAGGACGTAGGCTGGCCGCGTTATGTAATGGACCGGCCGCGGCCGGCTTAGAGGTTCTCTGCATGGATCTGTCTATAATTGCAGCTGCCGGCGTCCTGTCGCGCGAAAGGAACGCCTATTGCCGCGACGTTGGTTTTCCCGGAACGGCCCAAGCGTTCGCGCGCAGGATTTGTCAGCAGCCTTCGGCGGCGAAGAGGACTGTCAGATCGGACGAGCTGAGTTCGAATTTGTTGTCGTCATCGACTTCGATCTCAATTACGGCGGTCTCACCGGCGCCATGCGCAACGTTATCGATGGCGATCCGATAGACCCCATCCCCTTCATCCATGGCCAATTCCGAATTGGCCCAACCGTAGGGTTTGATGCCAGTCAGCGTGGATAGCGTCCCGCCGGCGGTGTCACTGGCGTCAGGGCGTACCGCGATCACGTGACCAGGCCCCAGGTCGCCACCAACACCGGCAATTACAAAATACATGGTCAGCGTATCGGTCGAGCATTCGGCCGTCTCGCCAACCAGCGTGACCGCGTAAGCCTCGCCATCAGCGGCGTCAACGTAGTGGAAGCCTCTATCGAGGATTCCTGTGTCTTCGACCCCATCGATTTGGGTCGTATACGGCCACCCTAGCCCGGCCGCCGCTGCCATGCGGCTGCCCTCATCGTCCACAGACGAATCAGGCCTCAGATAGAAGCCCAATTCGAACCTCGGATTGTCGCCATTGTTAAAGTTCAGGTCGGCGGCGCCAAAGTCCTTGAAACTGTTGTACTCGAAGAAAGCGTCACCACTCTCATCGAGATACTGATCCTGTAGCTCGTTAACCGTGTCGCCGTCGACATTGTACCAGGCGACGTTGTCGCGCAGCTGGGCATCGCCGGTGCGATCGATATGAACACCAGCGGCCGAATCGACATCGGTAAGCGATCGATTAAAGGCGACCGTGTTCGATTCGATTAGTGTGATCGATCCGCGATCCAGCCTGTCGCCATAGATCGCGCCACCCAGGTCTGAATCGTTGGCATTACCGACGATCAGGTTATTGAACACCGTGACTTGCGCTTTGACATCGAACAACATGATGCCACCACCCGATGTGGCGCTGAAGTTTGCCAGTATCTTGTTGTCACGCAGCGTGACTGCACCCGCCGACGGCTCGATGTACAGACCACCACCACCAGCGCTATTGCCGTCGTAACGGTTGTCCGCGATGACCGAGTTGGTCAGTAACAATCCGCCATAGGCTGCAATACCACCACCACCGATACCGCCGTTGGGCACCGTGTTGCGCCGGATCAGGGAATCCGCGATATCGAGATTGCCACCGGCTTCCACATAAACGCCGCCACCGGCGTCATCGGCACTGTTGTCCTCGATGACCATGTTCGACAGCGACACTGTGGAGGAATCGTTAACAAAAATACCGCCGCCGATTTTGCCGGAGGGACCACCACCGCCGTCGTCTGCGCCAGTCAATGTCATTGCCTGCATGTAAATTGAAATGCTATCAGACACTATAACCACTGAGACATTCGGCGTGCTGCCGGCATCGAAAATTGTCGTGGGCATTTCTGCCGGCACATCTATTCCCGGCCCCAGTGAACCGATCAGGCTGACGTAGTCAAAGCGGTCAATTTCCAATGGTGCGTATACACCGGCATCGTAAAGCACATAAAAGGGCAGGCCCGGACCTGCGCCGTCGAGCAGTGCCGCCTCCACAGCGGCATTGGTGGCCAGCGCATCGCCCCAGCCGCCAAAACCGGTGTTGGCGTCATCGCCCAGCGGTGCCGGACGCACGTACAAAACGGTTCCCGGTACAGCGGGCGTTAATGGATCACCGCCGGCTGCTGTTTCTGCGCCATCGCCGATACCATCGCCGTCAGAATCAGTGTCGAAAGGATCGGTTCCGGTACCAAGCTCGGCAGGATCGTCCAGACCGTCACCGTCAGAGTCGGCAAAAACGGGATTTGTTTCCGAAGTGTATTCGTCAGCATCGAGTATGCCGTCACGGTCAGTATCTTCGGCCCCGGTACCCCACAGGATATTTGCGTTGCCGATAGTTTCGGTCATCGGGACACCATATTGCGGCGACGACTCCAGCACTTCGAGTGTGAGATTCTTGTCCGGATCCGGGTGCGTGTGGTTCAGCAACACATAGCGACCACCCGCTGCATAGTCAGGCAACGTCTCGAAACGCGAGCCAACTACTTTCTTTGGCCCGTCAAAATCGCGTCGTTCTATACTCAGCTGAACGATAGTCGGGTCCATATTGGTGAATACCAGGCCTTCCAAATGTTCGAGATTATGGCCCTGGAAAATATGCACCGGCACGTTATCGAAAATGATGTTTTCGGTTTGTGGATAGATCGGCGTGTCTAGTTTTGCGCCGCCCATTTCCAATACATGACCGCTGCCAGGCGCGGCAGTCACACGTGGCACACCAGCGATGGGCTGCTCGAGCCTTCTCAGCACGACGACATCCGACAGCAGCGTTACGACACCGTCGGTCGCGGCATCCTTGTCGATACGAAGATGGGCAAAACGCGAGCCAAACAGTGCGGGGTCGTCCGGATCCGGATTTGAGCTGTCCGGATCCTGGAAGTAAATTGTCTGCGGTCCGCTGCCGTTGAATATGACGACATGCTTGTTTTCGGCTGCGAAGGAATGCTGATCGCCCTGCTGCACAAAGTTTCCGCCGACATACAGATCGCCATCGCGTAACGGATATTTGTCGCCAATTTTCTCGGAGTAATCGCCACCTTCGAAACTAACGTCGCCATAGACAATAACTTCGGAGTCACCTGATTTCTGCAGCAGTATGCCGGTCCCGGTACTAAGGAGATTGCCGGT
>JAOTXR010000454.1 GCA_029862285.1 Gammaproteobacteria bacterium | reverse complement strand
TATAGTGCCTGTACAAGCCCTCCTGAGTGGGTTTGTTGTAGTACGGCGTCACCACCAGACAAGCTTGTGCCCCTGCGCTGCAAACCAACCGGGTCAGCTCAACGCTGGCGGCGGTACTGTTGTTACCGGATCCGGCAATTATCGGAACCTTACCGTCAACAATCCGCACGGCGCTGCGAACCAGGTGACCCAGCTCTATCGGGGTGAGGGTCGCCGATTCTCCGGTGGTGCCACCGATTACGAAGCCCTGAGTGCCCCGTTCGAGATGATACTGCAACAAGTGCTCATAAGCTGTTGTATCGACTTGCCCATTTTCGAGCATTGGCGTTACCAGCGCCACGATACTGCCGCGAATTTCAGCCGTCATCTTTTTCCCCACGGATTGCCCGCGATGGTAGCCGGGCGTACCACCACAAAGCAAGATGACCGGAATTTGCCAACTACAGCGTTCCCGGTACACTGCCTCGGTGCCCTCTGCCGCCGTTATTATCCCTGTCACATGAATGAGCTGATCGTGATTTCTGCGGTCGGCCGCGACCGCCCGGGTGTCGTGCATGATCTCACCCACACGGTGCTGGATTGCGGCGGCAACATCGTCGAAAGTCGTATGACGGCGCTTGGCCAGGATTTTGCAATGCTACTGCTGGTGTCCGGAAACTGGCACACGCTGGGCAAACTGGAAGGACAGCTCAAACGCGCTGCGGAAGGCGCCGAATTGAATGTGTCAGTGCGGCGTACCGAAGAGCGTAACGCCCGCGAGGATATGCTGCCCTACGGAGTCGATGTCGTATGTTTGGATCAACCGGGCATCGTGCACAATCTGTCGGGATTTTTCGCTACCCGTGCAATCGACATCGCGGAGATGAACACACGCAGTTATGCTGCCGCACACACGGGTGCGCCGATGTTTTCGGTGCAAATGACTATCAACGTGCCCGGCAAGATACATATCGCCGCGCTGCGGGAAGAATTTATGGAATTTTGCGACCGCCTCAACCTGGATGCGATCCTGGAACCGGTAAAAGGCTAAGAGGAAAATCATGACAGTCAAAATGGATCGTGTAGTACCAGATTTCAAGGCGCCGATTACGGGTGAGAAGACCATCCGGCTCAAGGATCTGCGCGGAAAAAAGGTCGTTCTGTTTTTCTATCCCAAGGACAATACACCGGGCTGCACCAGCGAAGGTGAGGATTTTCGCGATAATTACCGGAAGTTTCGCAGCCGCAAGGCTGTCGTGCTGGGTATCTCCCGTGACAGCCTCAAGTCGCATGACAAGTTTCGCGATAAATTCAGCTTCCCTTTCGATTTAGTATCGGACGAAGACGAACACC
The DNA here is from genome assembly GCA_029862285.1 of Gammaproteobacteria bacterium. GTDB lineage: Bacteria > Pseudomonadota > Gammaproteobacteria > Steroidobacterales > JABDKV01 > JABDJB01. The sequence continues at coordinate 704 of JAOTXR010000454.1, read as the reverse complement.
TCTGCCAGCTTTTCGACGTCATCAAAGACAAGAACATGTATGGCAAAAAAGTCCGGGGCATCGAACGCAGTACATTTCTCATTGATGAGAAAGGCAAGTTGCGCCGTGAATGGCGCAAGGTCAAAGTAAATGGCCACGTCGACGAAGTACTCGACGCCGTAAAAGAAATCTGAACCCTGCAGACTCAACAAGACTTCGCCTGGTAGCGCGAAGCCAGTGACACCTATGACACCTACGCCCGGCCAACGCATTTTTGTATTAGACACCAATGTCCTGATACACGACCCGACGGCATTGTTTCGTTTCGAAGAACACGACGTCTATTTGCCAATGACGGTTCTCGAAGAACTGGATGCCACCAAGAAAGGCATGTCGGAGGCCGCTCGCAATGCCCGGCAGGCCAGTCGCTTCATCGACTCGTTGATGCAAGACACCACCAAAGAGCAGATCGACCACGGTCTCTCCCTGCCGTCGCGTCTCAACGAGTCTGACGGGGATATCGGCAACGGCAGTGGCCGATTATTCTTCCAGACCCGCTCCCTGCCCTACCTGCTACCCGAAGACCTGCCCGGCAACCGCCCTGACAACGCCATCCTCGGCAATACGCTGGCATTGCAGAAAGAGCATGAAGTCGAAGTAACACTCGTCTCGAAGGATATCAACCTGCGCATCAAGGCCGCGGTACTTGGTATTCACGCCGAGGA
>JAOTXR010000453.1 GCA_029862285.1 Gammaproteobacteria bacterium | reverse complement strand
ACTCGATCTGTGGCAATAGTGCTTCGGTGGGGGTGACCAGGTCGATCTTGTTGGCCGCAACGACCACCGGTACTTTGACGTCTTTGAGACGGGCCAGCAGATCTTCATCTTCTTTAGTCCAGCGAAATGACTCGACCACGAGCAACACAAGGTCACCCTCACTCATAGTCTGCATTGCGGTTCGATTCATCGCGCGATTCAGCGCGCGACCGGCACCCCGGTGCAGACCCGGTGTGTCTATAAATATAATCTGTGCCCGGGAAGTCGTCTTGATCCCCGCCTGACGGAATCGCGTGGTCTGTGGCTTGTGGGTGACTATGCTCAGTTTCTCGCCGACTATTGCGTTAAGCAGCGTTGACTTACCGACGTTACTGCGGCCAGCGAGACTCACAAAACCGCAACGATATCCTGCCACCGGGTCACCCATTATCTACCCGGTCCAGGACCGACTGGGCAGCGGCCTGTTCGGCCCGTCGCCGGCTAGTGCCGCGACCCTCGGCAAAAGTGTCGAGTGCTGCAACCTCGCAGATCACTTGAAACTCCTGTTCGTGCGCCTGGCCGCTGACTGATTCAACACGGTAGACCGGACGTGCAGCACCCCGAGCCTGCAACAGTTCCTGCAGCCGTGTTTTGGGATCACGCAAATCGGCCGAGTCCGGCAGGTTCTCTAAATGGCCCGAATAAAGGTGATCGACGACTCTCCGCGCCGCGTCAAAGCCACCATCGAGATAGACTGCCGCAAGCAGGGCTTCAAGTGCGTCAGCCAATATGGAACTGCGCCGGAATCCACCAGAGCGTAGCTCACCGGATCCGAGAACCAGAAAATCTCCCAATTCCAGCTGTGTCGCGATTTCCGCCAGCGTCTCGCCCTTGACCAGACTCGCACGCAGTCGGCTCAAGTCCCCTTCGGCAGCATCGGGATGCTGCTGAAACAGCGTTTCGGCTATCAGCATGCCCAGTAATGCATCACCAAGAAATTCGAGTCGCTCATTGTGCGAACCGCCGGCACTGCGATGGGTCAGCGCCGCGCGAGCGAGATCAGGATCAGTGAATTCGTAGTCCAGACGCGCAAAGAGCTGCGCCATTGATTTCAACGACGAATCTCTATCGTCTTATCCACCGTGACAAACAGCCCTACGTCGAAAAGAAATGGTGCCTTGTGCTCGTAGTGCGCCCGCACCTGATGACCGTTAGCGACGGCGGTTACTTCGTAGTCCCTATGACCAATAATAGAAATGTCCTTGACCTGCATCTTCACCTGGATCGATTTCTTCAGCGTCTGCACCGAGGCTTTCTTGCCATCGAATTCCTGCTGCAAGCTGTCAAGCAGCGAATACACCTCCAGTTTTTGTGAGTAGATGGGTATGAGACGCATTGCTGCGAGGGCGAAGACGCCGAGAATCGCCAGGATGATCACCCAACCGACCAGCGTCATTCCATTTTGAGTCTTGCGCATCTTTGGCTCCTCTTTACGTGATTTGATCACCGATCCTGCTCCATACCGGCGCGGAATTGGGTAAATTCCAGTTCATCCAGATTCGAACCGCCTTGCCGACGAGATTACCCTCCGGGATAAAACCCACGCCCGGATAACGACTGTCGTGACTGTTGTCACGGTTGTCACCCATCAGGAAATAATGACCTTCGGGCACGACGAAGGTCCCTTCCTTACCGCTGCGGCCCGGTGTCAGCAAGATATCATGCTTCACACCGGCCAGCTCTTCGTGCACTAGTCTTGGCCGATTTCGGCCAATCGGCAGATTTTGCCCGGGACCCTCGTAAGGTCCATCGAGTTCGATGGGCATTTGTTCACCATTCACGAACAGCTGTTTACTGCGATATTCGATCTGATCGCCAGGCAACCCTACGACGCGTTTGATGAAATTCGTACCCGGGTCGGCCGGGAGACGAAATACAACGACGTCGCCGCGCTGGGGGTCACCGAGCTTGACCAGCCGGGTATTCGAAACCGGCAGTCTCAATCCATAGGTGTATTTGTTAACGAATATGAAATCGCCATCGAGCAGGGTCGGCATCATCGAATCGGAC
>JAOTXR010000092.1 GCA_029862285.1 Gammaproteobacteria bacterium | reverse complement strand
CGATGACTGGCACACCGTCCAGTTCCATCCTGTACCGGTCGGCGATTTCGTGCATCAATCCGGCTTTCGGTTTGCGGCAGTCGCACTCGTCGTCCGGTGTGTGCGGGCAAAAATAAAAGCCTTCAATGTGGCCACCGTACGGTGCCAGTTCACGCTGCATTTTTTCGTGAATCGCGTGCAGATCGACGATTGAAAACAGCCCTCGGCCAATACCGGACTGGTTGCTGGCAACGCATACCGTCCAGCCCGCGTGACAGAGCCGGCCGATTGCGTCCAGGCTTCGTGGTAATGCCTTCCACTCATCCGGGTTTTTGATGTAGTCCGCAGAGTCGCGGTTGATCGTGCCGTCGCGATCCAGTATCGCGAGTTTAAAGCCGGTGCGCGCGCTCATCCGACCTGCATGCGTGAGAGGTCCGCAGTGTGCAGGAACAAACGCCGCAATTGGCCTAGTAGTGCCAGGCGGTTACGCCGCAAGCCGGCGTCTTCATCCATGACCATTACATCATCGAAGAAGCGATCAACGGCCGGGCGCAGCTCTGCGAGTCGCGTTAGCGCACTGCTGTATTCGCGACCGTTGAGCAACGGCATCACCTCTTCCTGCATCCGCTTAAGTTGCTCATACAGGGCTGTTTCCGCTTCCAGTTCGAGTGCGCTCACACGCGCTTGCTCCGGGATGTCGTCTTTCGCTGTGCGCAGGATATTCGCGATACGTTTGTTGGCAGCCGCCAGTGCCTCCGCCGCATCGAGACGCCAGAATTCCCTCACAGCCAGCAGACGCTGATGAAAATCGAGCGGGCTCGCTGGACGGCGTGCTGCAACCGCGTCGAACATCTGGGTATTGACGCCACTTTCCGGATCGTCCAGATAATAGGCCCGTAGCCGTTCCAGCAGATACAGGTAAATGTCTTCCCCAAGCGCCTTGTCGTCGCAATCCACGGGCTGCAAGTCCACTGCGGTTGCAATCAGTGCAGTCAGGTCAACATCCTTTTCCTTTTCAATGAGCAAACGCATTACACCCAAGGCGTTGCGACGCAAAGCAAACGGGTCGCGCGTACCGGTAGGACGTTGGCCAATCGCAAAAATGCCGGCAATGGTATCGAGTTTTTCGGCCACCGATAGCACACATCCGGTTGCGGAAGCCGGTAGCCTGTCGCCCGCGTAACGGGGCAGGTATTGTTCCTCGAGCGCCGCCGCGACTTCGGGGAGCTCGCCGTCGTGCGTCGCATAGTATCGTCCCATGGTTCCCTGCAACGACGGAAACTCGCCGACCATGTCGGTCAGCAAGTCGCATTTTGCCAGCTGTGCCGCACGTGCTGCCGCTTTCGGGTCTGCACCAATTGCTGCGGCCAGCGCGGTCGAGAGTTTCTCGACTCGCGCCGATTTGTCTTGCACGGTCCCGAGTTTTTTCTGAAACACGACGCCGGCCAGCGCTGCGTTGCGCTCCACCAACGGCGTACGCCGGTCCGCATCCCAGAAAAAGGCAGCATCCGCCAATCGTGGCCTCACAACGCGTTCGTTGCCGGCACGCACCTGTGCAATATCGGCGCTTTCGATATTGCTGATCGTAATGAAAGTCGGCAGCAGTCGCCGGTCACCGCGTATCGGGAAGTAGCGTTGGTGTGCCTGCAGAGTTTCGATCAACACTTCTTCCGGCAACTCCAAAAAACGCTCGTCAAAACTGGCTGTCACAGCGACTGGCCATTCGACCAGTGCGGTCACCTCGTCCAGCAGGGCGTCGTCGGCGACCGCGGTGCCGCCGGCGGCCTTCGCTGCGCTATCGATAGCCCGGTTGATTTGATCCCGGCGCGCGTAAAAATCGGCGATCACATGACCGTGTTCCAGTAGCTGTTCGTATTTCTGCGGTGAGGGGACTTTAATGGCTTTTGGCGCGTGAAAGCGATGCCCATAAGTTAACCGCGCAGTGTCGATGTCGAATAATCGGGCGGGTACTACTTTTTTGTCGAGGAGCATCAGTACCCAATGCACCGGGCGTACAAATTCAGATTCACGCGAACCCCAGCGCATGCGCTTGGGAATGGGTAACTTTTCCAACGCCGAGGCGACAATGTCAGGCAGCAGATTGGCGGCGGCTTGTCCGGTTTCGGTGCCGCGATGTATTAGCCAGACACCTTTTTCGGTCTCCTGTCTTTCCAGCGCGTCGACGTTCACGCCGCATTTCTCTGCAAATGCCTGCGCGGCCCGGGTCGGTTTGCCCTGGGCATCAAAAGCAACCTTTGCGGGCGGGCCGCGCATTTCGATATCACGATCGGGTTGGCGGGACAGGAGTTGTTGCACACGTACGCCCAGTCGACGCGGTGTGGCAAATAACGACACCTCGGCGTAAGTTAGTCCAGCCTCGTCCAACCCGTCGCGCACGCCCTGGCCGAATACTTCGGACAATCGTCTCAGCGCCTTGGGCGGAAGCTCCTCGGTGCCAATTTCAACCAGAAAATCCTGCTTCTCGCTCATAGGGATTGAGCTTCCGGTCAGGCGGCGTTGTTCAGGAGTGGGAAACCCAGTGACTCGCGACTGGCGAAATACGATTCGGCGACCGTTTTGGCCATCGCCCGCACTCGCAGAATAAAACGCTGGCGCTCCGTAACCGAAATTGCACGGCGGGAATCGAGCAGATTGAAAGCGTGCGATGCGAGCATGACTTGCTCATAAGCGGGCAGCGCAAGTCCGGCTTCAATCAACTTGCCAAATTCACGCTCGCAACTGTCAAACCAGCCGAACATTACCTCGATATCGGCATGTTCGAAGTTATAGGCAGACATTTCGACTTCGTTTTGATGGAATACGTCGCCATAGGTCACTGGACCTTGTGGTCCGTCAGTCCACACGAGATCGAAGATGCTCTCGGTAGATTGCAGATACATTGCCAGTCGTTCCAGACCGTAAGTCAGCTCCCCGGTTACCGGGCGGCAGTCCAGTCCGCCGACCTGCTGGAAGTAAGTGAACTGAGTGACTTCCATACCGTTGAGCCAGACCTCCCATCCCAGCCCCCACGCGCCGAGTGTAGGCGACTCCCAGTTGTCTTCGACGAAGCGAACATCATGAGTGAGCGTGTCAAAACCCAGCGCCCGCAGTGACCCGAGATAGACATCCTGAATATCGTCAGGCGACGGTTTGAGTACGACCTGGTACTGATAGTAGTGTTGTAGTCGGAATGGATTTTCTCCGTAACGGCCATCCGTCGGCCGCCTACAGGGCTGGACATAGGCTGATCGCCAGGGCTCGGGCCCGATAGAGCGCAGGAAAGTCGCCGGATGAAAGGTGCCGGCACCCATTGGCATGTCATAAGGCTGCATCAGCACACAGCCCTGTTCTGCCCAGTAGGCCGCCAGCGCGTCAATCAGGGCCTGGAAGGTCTGTGGAGAATTTGCTGGTGTCTGATTCATCGCCGCGGCGAGTATAGCCTGAGCACTCAGGCACTTACTAACCAGCGTTGCCTCACGCTGGTGCGGCCCGCCGGGTGGTGCGCACTAACAAGGTGCAAACGACCCGGCCAAGTGTCCCGAACTGCCTGATTCTGCGATGCAGTGAACTGGCACAGTTCCTGCAGAGAGACCGGTATACCAGTGAGTTCACAGGGCCACGGCCGCTGTGGCCGCTGTCGCTTTGTCAATACCCAGTAGGAGGATTGCCCGATGAAACCCGCCGATGTTCTCGAGTCGATCAAGACCAACGATATTTCCTTTGTCGACCTGCGCTTCACCGATACCCGCGGTAAGGAGCAGCACGTGACAATACCGTCGAGCCAGGTCAATGAAGACCTGTTCGAAGAAGGCAAGATGTTCGACGGATCTTCAATTGCCGGATGGAAAGGAATTCAGGAATCCGACATGATCCTCATGCCTGAGCCATCGACAGCTGTACTCGATGTGTTTTCACAGGAACCAACCCTGGTAGTTCGCTGCGATGTCATCGAGCCTTCCACCATGCAGGGCTACGAGCGTGATCCGCGCTCGCTGGCGAAACGCGCAGAAGCCTATCTAAAGTCCACTGGCATCGCCGACGCTTCCTACTTTGGCCCGGAAAACGAGTTTTTCGTTTTTGACGATGTGCGCTGGGGCAACGACATGAGCGGTTCCTTTTACCGCATCGACTCGCAGGAAGCAGGCTGGAATTCCAACAAGGTTTACGACGATGGTAACTTCGGTCATCGCCCGGGTGTCAAAGGCGGTTATTTTCCGGTGCCACCGGTCGACTCGCTGCATGACTTGCGCTCAGAAATGTGTCGCGCTCTCGGCGAAATGGGGCTGGAAACAGAAGTGCATCACCACGAGGTAGCCACGGCAGGGCAATGCGAAATCGGCGTGGCCTTCAACACGCTGGTCAAGAAAGCCGACGAGGTTCAGACGCTCAAGTATGTCGTCATGAACGTCGCCCATCATTACGGGAAAACCGCGACCTTCATGCCGAAACCGGTGGTTGGCGACAACGGTAACGGCATGCATGTACACATGTCGCTCGGCAAGGGCGGTGACAATCTCTTCAGCGGCAGCGAGTACGGTGGTCTGTCAGAGACAGCGCTTTATTACATCGGTGGCGTGCTCAAGCACGCGCGTGCAATCAACGCATTCGCGAATGCGAGCACTAACAGTTACAAGCGGCTGGTACCGGGTTTTGAGGCACCGGTTTTTCTCGCTTATTCAGCGCGCAACCGCTCGGCTTCAGTACGCATCCCCCACGTTGCCAACCCGAAGGCAAGGCGTATTGAAGTCCGGTTTCCCGATTCAACGGGAAACCCCTACTTCACGTTTGCCGCAATGATGATGGCGGGAATCGACGGTATTCAGAATCGCATTCACCCTGGCGATGCGATGGACAAGGATCTTTACAATCTCCCGCCCGAAGAAACACACGACATTCCCGAGGTGTGTTTTTCTTTTGATGAGGCACTGGCGGCGCTCGATGCCGACCGTGCCTTTCTCACTGCAGGTGGCGTGTTCACCGATGACGTAATCGACGCGTACATCGAACTGAAGACCGAAGAAGTCACTCGCTTGCGTATGACCACACACCCGGTCGAATTCGATATGTACTACAGCCTGTAACGCTTGGGTCACAGACTGAAGGCGTTCACGGCCTGGCGGGTCCGAGACGCCAACGGGGCGGGGATACCCTGCCACGGGGGGCAGATTCCCTTTTTTGGGGGTCTGCCCCCTGTTTTTACGGCTTCGGGATTGTGAGCCAGCCACTGGTTTCCAGCCCCCGGGCTGGTACCCTAAGGGGGCTATGCGAACTATCGTATTGATTTGTCTGATGATGGTGGCCGGTTCACTCGTGGCCGGCACAACCCTGTATCGCTGGGTCGATGAACAGGGCCGGGTGCATTATTCAGATACACCACAGGCAGACGCAGCGGCCGTGGAGATCGCCAACCCGATGACCTTCGATGCGAGTGCCGGTATCCGTCCTGAACCACAGACGGACACAACCAGTACAGACCGGCGTACTCCTGCCAAGGAACGCTTTGCCGGTTATGATTCTGTCGGCATCAGCGCGCCTGCCGAGGAACAGGTGTTGTGGAATATCGGTGCCGTTCTCACAGTAACGTTAAGCGTCCGGCCGGCTTTGCGGCCTGGGCACAGTGTGCGGGTCACCTACGATGGCACGCCTGTCGCCGATTGGCCCAATACGGCTATCACCCATCAGCTTCGGGACGTCTACCGCGGTACCCATGTCCTGTCCGTATCCGTTGTTGATGCTGGTGGGACCGAAGTTGCAACGGGCCAGCCCGTCACATTCTATGTGAAGCAGTCGTCGATACTGAATCGATAGCGTTTCGTTATGTCCTCCGGATCCGTCGACCGCTTTGCAAGCCCGGCCGCGCTATCGTCTGTCGTCGATGCGCTGGCAACCGCCATAGTCGTCCTGGACAAACAGCTTTCTATCGTCCACTTGAATCCGGCAGCCGAGGCCCTGCTGGGTATCAGTCGCGCCCGTGCTACGGCAAAAAACACCAGCCAGGTGCTGCCAGGCAATGATGATTATGAGAGCGAACTGCAACAGGTATTGGCCGACGGCATACCCTCCGTCCGTCGCGAACTGCCGCTTTACGCAGCATCAGGGGAAGCCCGTATCGTCGATTGCAGGGTGAGCGTGATGGACAGTGAATCGAATCGGGAATTACTCGTCGAATTGCTCGATGCCGAGCCCAGACTGGCTATCAATCGTGAAATCGCCCTGGTCGCGCAGCAAAGTGTCAGCCGCAATATAAGCCGGCAACTCGCTCACGAGATCAAGAACCCGCTTGGTGGCCTGCGCGGCGCGGCGCAACTGCTCGAGCGACAGCTGGATAGCCCCGAACTCAAGCAATACACCCAGGTAATCATTGATGAGGCCGACCGCCTCAGTAATCTTGTCGATTCGATGATCGGACCGCACGAGCCGTTAAACAAGAAGCCTGTCAATATTCACAAGCTGACGCACCGGGTGCACGAGCTACTCAAGAGCGAGGCTTCACCGGGAATTACGATTGTCGAAGACTATGATCCGAGCCTGCCGGAACTGCAGCTCGATAGCGATCTGATCGCCCAGGCACTTCTCAACATCGGTCGCAACGCGGTGCAAATGCTCGGCGTCAGCGGCACCGTGCAAGTCCGCACACGCGCCGAGACCAACTATATGTTGCGTGGCCGCACACGGCCGGTGGTGGCGAGAATCGATTTTGAAGACGACGGGCCGGGAGTGGCGGAGGAAGTGCGCGATACCCTGTTTTACCCGCTAATTACCGCACGACCGGGTGGTACGGGGCTGGGCCTGGCGATGGCGCAGGAGCTGATTAACCGGCACGATGGGCTCATTCAGTTGCGAAACGCCGGCTCGCCGACGATATTTAGCGTCTACCTACCCGCCTGAGTACGCGCGATGGAAGACCAAAAAACACATGTTTGGCTGATCGACGATGATCGATCGATTCGGTGGGTCCTCGAGCAGGCGCTGGAGCAGGCGGGTATGGCCACCACCAGTTTCGAAAACGGTATGTCAGCGATGGCTGCACTAAGAAACCAGAAACCGGATGTGGTGATCACCGATATACGCATGCCGGACGTCGATGGCTTATCAGTCTTGCAGCGCTTGCAGAGCGATCACGAGACCCTCCCGGTGATTGTTATTACCGCGCACAGCGATCTGGATAGTGCGGTGTCGGCCTACAAAGGCGGTGCATTCGAGTACTTGCCGAAACCTTTTGATATCGACGAGGCGGTTGATCTGGTCCGTCGTGCTGTTTCATCTTCGCCAGATCGACAGCGACAACAACACGACAGCACAGTACAGATTCCCGGCATGATCGGCCGCGCCCCGGCCATGCAAAGCGTTTTTCGAGCGATTGGCCGGCTTGCCGGTTCGAGCATGAATGTACTGATCACGGGTGAATCGGGGACCGGCAAAGAGCTGGTCGCCCGGGCCTTACATGATCATAGTCCACGCAATGGCGGGCCATTTGTGGCACTGAACATATCGGCGATACCGGGAGAATTGCTCGAATCAGAATTGTTCGGGCACGAAAAAGGTGCCTTCACCGGTGCGGATGCCAGGCGACATGGACGCTTCGAACAGGCGGACAAGGGCACATTGTTTCTGGATGAAATTGGCGACATGCCCGCCGCACTGCA
>JAOTXR010000091.1 GCA_029862285.1 Gammaproteobacteria bacterium | reverse complement strand
CCGGTTCGTACAGGTTTGGGAGTATAACGCCGAATCAGCTGGGCAGAATTGTTCCACACACTACGATGGGTTGCCACGAACAGATCAATGGCCTCATTGTTATCCGCGCCATCCAGCTCCGGAAAACAGAAGAACACAATCCACTGCGTGCCATCGGTGTCGACGAAACTCAGATCGATATCAGCATCGATCAGGCTGTCATCGAGCCAACCAGTCAGACGCAGCGGGGATTTGATGTTTTCATTTGCCGGGTCGAACATCCATTTCGACCGGTCGTCGTCGAGCATATTTCGGATTGCAAGACCGGCTCTATCGGCCGCACTGGCTACCTCGTCCTGACTTAGCCCCATCATCGCAAACAGCTGTTGCAGACTATTTTCGAGACCATCCAGGGTCCGCATTGTCCAATCCACCGGCCCCTGTACTGCGATATCCGATAACGTCCGCCACAGCACGGGGGCAATAATTCGAGCTTCGTCGGTCAGTCCGGCCAGTCTGTCATCGCCCATTCGGGCCTGGGTCTCGCGGCGTGCCCATACCTTCGGCTGGGGTGCCTCGGGCAGGAGCCAGTTGGATGGCAAACGCCGTATCGGCACACCTGTGCCTGTGTCCGGATTGCTGGCATGACTGGGCTGGTCTGGCAGTAATTCATGCAATTCATCGTACATTGCCCCCATTGGGCTGTGTTTGGGCGGCCGGCCCCAACACACGTCATCGAATGGCAACCGGACCACCACGTGAAGATGAGTATCGGCACGCGCCGCCCCGACATAGAACAGCCGCCGTAACTCGTTATCGTGCATGCTGGTCTGCAGTGATTCCACCCAATGGTTTATCTCTTCGCCTCCACCCTCTCCGCTGACTGGCGCCAGCAGTAATTGTGCGCTGCCAAACTGATCGGGTCTTACCAGCCAACGCAGCGCATCGTCGTCTTCGGGAAGAGAAATACTGGTGGACAAGCCTGCCAATATCACGGTGTCAAACGTTCGTCGACGTGCATGCCGGATCGTGGTAACCAGCACTGAGCCGTCCCGTATTTCGCTTTCGCTCGGGCCGTGGGCGAACAGCCCCGCGACAGCAGCATCAAGCGCTTCCAGGCTATCGGGCTCCCCGCCATCGTCGATTCGTTCCAGCAGGCGGAAAAAGTCGCGACTCTGTTCGAGCTCAAATTCATTTCTCAGGCACACGGCGCCGCCGAGGGCTGTCCAAACGCCCTCTACCAGCCGACGCAGATCCCTGCGTCCGCGCTCGGCCAAGGTCTGGGCCATTACCCGCTTGATACGCGACAATCGCTGCTGGCCGTCTTCGCTGAGCCGGGATCGTCGTTGCTCGTCAATCACCAGGTCCCAGATTGCTGCCTGACTCGAATCAGCGACAAGTCGATGAAGGTCTTCCAGCGTGAGACCACACCACGGTGCGCGCAGCACCGTCAACCAGGCCACCCGATCGGCGAGGTGACAGAGAGCGCGCGTTAACGCGTGCAAATCCGTAATCACACTGCGTTGACCCATCAGGTCCACGCCTTCGCTGTGACATCGGATCCCGGCATTGCGCAACCCATCGACAATTGACGCGCCGGCAGTTCCGTCCGCCAACAAGATCGCTACGCTGTGATCACGAAGTTGAGGCTGCTCCTTCAACAGTTGCACAATCGCCTGATTCTCCGCCTCACTCTCGCCAGTAACGCCGTGAACCTGAACGTCACCCGACTCATCGTTATGTGGCTCGGCGGGCAGAAACGGCATGCCACCCTCGCCTATAACGGCATCGGACTCATGACAAAAACGCTGATTTATCCAATCGACGATTGCCGACCCCGAACGGCGCTGTTTTGTAAGACTGAGCATCGATAGCTCGCAGTGGCCCAGACCACTGTTGAGAATTTTCAGGAATAACGCCGGTTGCGCCCCCTCACTTCGGCAAATAGATGCGAACGGATTACCCGTGATAAACAGGCTTCGATTATCATCACCGGTCCACGTCCGCGTCAGTTTCTCGATGAGACTGAGGCCAGCAAAGGAGATGTCATGTGCATTGTCAACGATGATGTGCTGTAGGCCCTGTGATCCAAAAATCTCCGCCTGACTCGACTCCAGAGCTCGTGCTGCACCCTGCACCACTTCCGTAAGGTCCATTTCTCCTAAAGCGCGAAATGCCCGCGCGAGGTCGTTAATAACCCGTGGCAGTACCGCTAGCAGCGACTGTAAAACCGTCCATTGAAGATGTGTATAGCGAACATCCGAGACCTTGCGTATTGCGGCCAGTCGCGAATCAAAGCCGGAAATCTCCGCCAGCCGCGCCGCGAGTATTTCGATCCGCGCATGCAGTTCACCGCGCAACTCCCGTTCACGTCGCTCGTCGGCGGAATCCGGTGATTCGAAGCCCTGTTCTTCGCCGTATTCTCGACGAATACTGCAATCGGCCTCGAGCAGCAGTTCACCCAGACCTGCCCAGGCGGCCAGATTTGCCGTATCGGCAGGCGGTAAAGAACGAAGGTCGCGCCACAAGGTGATCGGTGACTCAGACCCACGCATTGAGAGCCGCTTGCCAGCCTGAGTGGCGAGCACGACAATTTCTTCCGCGACATCAACCGGGATGGCGGCCGACAAATCGGACAATGTCATTACGACTGCGTCTTCGAGTGCAGATTGCAGCCCGGCCCGATTCGCCTCCGGATTATCCAGGTGCAGACACCGTTGCAAACCGGCGCGTCGGCGCAACAACCCTGCAAGTAACAGCTCGGCGCGAACGAGGTCATTGTCGAGATGCAAAAGCAATGTCTCTAGATTTGGTGCGACCCTCTCATCGTGGTCCAGAGTGCGCAACAATGCTCGCGCAGCCGTGCGATAGTAAGCATCAGGATCGCCAGTGATCCTCGCTTCAGCCCCACACCCGGAAGAAACCGGCGCCGCAGCAACCAGTTCCATGGCCAGCGAACCCAGCGTGTGGATTTGCAGTCTATCCGGCTGCTCGAGCAATCCCCATGCCAACTGCTGGTCATGTGCGGCCAACTGCCTGTTGTCCTCATCCCCCTCGCCCTGCAAAATCCTGGCAATTCGCTGTCTGTAGCGCCGCACGACACTACCGCCGTCAACCAGAAACAGCGCTTCTTCAGGCCGTTTCGTGTTACACAGCGCAGTAACATATCTTTGAAATGCGAGTTCGCTCTTACCGGTTCCGGCGGCGCCCTCAACAACAAAGGAACGACCAAGATCGAGCCCTTCACGGGCACCTGTTTCAACCTGGTCCGTCATCAGCCCAGCACCCGGTCCCGCTCAGAAACTCTGCACAGACTACCCAGATGGCAGTCGTGACAGGTCGCCGGGCCGTGTTTCGGCAAAACCCGTGCGTCGCCACCTGCAAACTGCAGCGTCAGGTTCTCAAGTACCTCACGCCAGGAAGCCAGCAACTGATCCCAACTCAAACCGGTCAACTCCGCCAGCCCACTGTCTTCATACACCGGCAAACCCGAAACCACAGTGTCATGCTGAACACCGGCCAAATCCATGCCGTCCGCCGCGACACAACCGGTCAACAGCGCAAGCGGTTCCTCTTCTGTGGCCAGGGCATACAATAAAAGGCTCGGCGAATCGGGCCGATCGCCAACCCAGCGCTGTGACTCGAAACGATTGGTGTCGTAATCAATTATCGCCAGACCCTTGCCTTCAACTTCATCCACCCGGTCGACATGCGCACGCATCGTGACGCCACCGATTTCAATGGTCGAGTAGACGTTCGTTTGCCTCACTTCAAACGACGCCCTGTGGGTTTCTACCCGCAACCAATTCAGCAGTAGTCGCACCAGTCGCGCATGCTCAAGCGCGCGGTATCGCTTTGACAATCTAACCGGCAACTTGCGTTCGAACACCGCCAACACGGTATCGGCTACTTCCCAAATCTGCACTTCGAGGTGCTCACCGATCAAAGCCGCCTGCAGCACTTCAGACGACTCGATGCGATGCCACATGTGTTCGAGAGCCATGCGCACCAGATCGACACGGGCCTCTGGTCGTACACCCGGGCGTAGCGCGCGTAACGGGATGGCGCCGAGCCGCTGTTGCGCAAACGATCGAAACGGGCATGCCGATTGCAGAGCCAAAACGCTCTGGTTCAGATCGATTGATTCGACCGGGTCCAGCACCGGCGCTTGGTAATCGTCAATTGCCTCAATCTGGTCGGCGCCAAGCAATGCCTGCCGATAATCGGTTAGCTCCGCCAACTCGATTTCCTGCAGCGGCAACTCGGGCAGCGATGAATAGGCACCCAGCATAAAACCGCGGTCTGAGTCCTGAGCATTGGAGACCACAACCTGTGGTGCAGCCCCCATCAGCCGGGTGGCCAGCTGATTGGCTCGTTCAGTGCGCAGGGCTGGTGAGCTTTGCGGCAGCTTCTGATTGCGTTGCCACTCAATCGGAATAAACGGGTTTGGCGCCCCGATAGCCTCGGTCCAGCCGGCACTGCCGGCATCACAAATCCACAAGCTGTCAAAACTGAGCCATTCCGCATCCACCGGGTCGAGCACTGAGATAGGTACATTGTGCGTATGAAATTCGAAATGACGTGCGCGCAGCAAATGCCTCAGGACGCGCAGCGCTTCGGCTGACGTCATATCGCCCAGCACGGCATCGAGTGATGCGAATTCCCGCAACAGGGACTCAAAGTCCTGTTGTGCCTGACGCTGTATGGCATCCTGACGACCCTCGCCGGGCCATCCGAACAGCTCGAGTAAATCGGTAAAATTGCGTGCCCAGACACCCGCTGGGCGCGGTCCATGATCGTCGTTGTGCGCCAGTAATTTATCGATCTGCGGTTCGAGCTTGAACTCGTCGGTGGATATGCCCGCGTAATGACGAAATGCCTCGAACATTCCAGGCAGGTGCTGCACATCGATATCTACCGAACCCTTGTCGCGCATCCAGGCATCGAACCGTGCCCGCCAGGCTGCCTCGGTGATGCCGCCGGCGATAAACGGGGATCGTATGACTCGACTAAGGACCCGCATAGACACCGAGCCCATCGACAAAGCCAGGACATGATCCGCGGCAACCACGACTGGTTGTTTCCGCAGCGGCCGGCCGGCGCCGAGTTGGTATGGCAGGGCCGCCTCACTGCCTGCGCCGGGCAATGACGACCCGGGCAACAATGCCGCATCCAGTAGCCGCTCGACTTTCTGAAAGCAGTTCGCCAGATTCGGCACGACCAGACCAATCTGGCATCCGCTATCGGCGGCCACCAATCCTCGCAGCCAACGTACCGCGGTTTGCAGCTCCGAGTGACCATCCGGCAGGGTCAGCAGCCCGGCACGATTCTCCCGGCTGTCGGGCCGCGACATTCCAAGCCGGGTTCCCATGCCGGTCAGAACACGCAGCAGCCCCCGCTGTTGGGGGTTGAAACTATCAAAACCGATCAGCAACACATGACCCGGAACCGGCACCGCGCCCGAGCTGATGGCTGGAACCAGAGAGTCAATAACCCGCGCTGAATCGAGCCAGGAGTGCTCGGTACAAGCAGCAAAATAGCGCTTCATCCAGGCCGAAAACGCCCCCTGCTCGACAGACGTGAAGCCCACCGTGCCCGGATCGGGCAGGCGCCAATCCTGCAGCAACTGCCACGCCTCGCGTGCCATTTTCGCGGTACTGCGTACGTTGAGGGGCAGGTCGAATACAGGCTCTTCGGTGAGAATACGCTCCCAAAGCAACTGTTCATGCAATGGCAATAACAACCTCCGGCGACCTGCAGGAGACGTGTAACCGGACCAAAGCACCTGCTCGCCGAGGCTGCGCAACCAATCGGACCAGGAAACGACATTTCCCCGCTGCCAGGCCTGCACACCCTTGTCCGCCTGGTGATGCGCATAGTTACGTCGGATTTCGTCCCGCAGGCGGGAGGTCGATGTGACGACCACGGCGCCAGCACGCAGAGCATCCAATACGCGTTCAGATAGCGCTGACATCGAAATCCCAGACCGATATGGCCCTTTTCTTGTCGTAGTATCCAACTATCGGCACGGGCACCACTGCCTTGAACGAGTAGACTCGCAGCACGCGTATCCTGACCCTCTTTGCCACAAAACAAAGCCTCCCTAAGCTGGTCAAGAGTCGACAAACGATGGTCTGTCGTGCTGAGCTGTGCACCGGTAGCACCTTGCGGCAGAATTGTACACGATCAAAATGCTCAGGACAGCTGATTTGGCAGCTGAGGACGACGGTTGACGACACCCCCAGATAACGCAGCGAGTCTCGCTGAGGCACGTTTTGCGGCCCTCCTCGATGCAGCGGTCGATGCCATTCTTGTTATCAGCGACAGCGGCCGGATAGAAACTTTCAACCGCGCGGCGGAGGCCTTGTTTGGCTATTCCGCTGACGAAATTCGAGGCAAAAACGTAAGCGTGCTCATGCCAGAGCCCTATCGATCCGAGCATGACGGCTACATCAAACGATACCTTGAGACCGGGGAAAAGAAGATAATCGGTATTGGACGGGAAGCCAGTGCCAGGCAGAAAAACGGTGACTTCTTTCCTATTGATCTATCGGTAGGCGAGATCCGGCACGCTGGCGAGCGGCGTTTCGTCGGCATTATCCGGGACATCAGCGAGCGCAAGGAAAACGCCCGAATGATCCGTCAGCAGCAGGAACGACTGGAACATGTGATGCGGCTCGGTACACTGGGCGAAATGGCCGCCGGAATTGCTCACGAAATCAACCAGCCGCTCACGGCAATTTCTACTTACGCGCAGGCCGCGAAGCGCCTGATCAACAGCGGTCAGCTGGACGATGAGCGGCTGCTGGAGATTCTCGACAAGACCGGGACCCAGGCCGAACGGGCCGGTCAGGTTATTCGCCGCATACGTAATCTTGCGCGCAAGCGGCCGGCCAAACGTGAACGGCACGATATTCACACGGTCGTCGAAGAGGTAATCCACCTGGCCGAAGTGGACACCCACCTGCACAATGTTTCTCTCGAGCAACACCTCCCCGGGAGCCTGCCGCTGGCCTGGATTGACCCCGTGCAAATCCAGCAGGTGGTACTAAACCTGATTCGCAACGCGATTGAGACTTCGCCAGGCGCTAACCACGTGGTCGTGAGCGCGTATAAGCGAAATAAGGAAGAAGTTGTCATTGATGTCAGCGATGATGGCCCCGGCATTCAACCTGATTTACTATCGGAGATATTCAATCCGTTTTTTACTACCAAGGAACAAGGCACCGGAATGGGGCTATCAATCAGCCGATCTATTGTGACCTCACATGGCGGCCGTCTCGAGGCCAGAAACAATGAAACCGGCGGTGCCACCTTTAGCGTCGTCTTGCCCACAGCAGTGAGCAAGAAAAATGACTGACGACAACGCTAGCACCGTTTTTATCGTCGATGATGATGAGGCCGTAAGAGACTCGCTAAGCCTGCTCATGGAGGCAGAGTCATTACCGTTTGAGTGTTTCGCGACGGCGATGGAGTTTCTGGAAAAATACTCGGGAGACAGACCCGGCTGTCTGATTCTCGATATTCGGATGCCTGGCATGAGTGGATTTGATTTACGTGACGAGCTGCTAAGTCGCGGCACGCTGATGCCCATCATATTCATTACCGGTCACGGCGATGTACCGATGGCAGTTGACGCGATGAAACACG
>JAOTXR010000452.1 GCA_029862285.1 Gammaproteobacteria bacterium | reverse complement strand
CGCGACTATGAGACAGCCGCGAGCTTTCGTTCGCCAGGCCGCGGTTTCTACCTGTCCCTCGGCTACCGGCTACAATAAACACTGTGGCACACTAGGCGCATGGGGCACCGGCTCACCAAGATTTACACCCGCACCGGCGATGCCGGTACGACTGGCCTGGGCGATGGCGACCGCGTAAACAAGGACCATCCGCTGGTAGAGGCCTATGGCACCGTCGACGAACTGAACAGTGTCGTCGGCATTATCCTGGCGCACGAAGTTCCAAATGCCGTAGGCGAGTGCCTGTCAGCGGTGCAACACGACTTGTTCGATGTGGGTGGCGAACTTTGCATGCCCGGGCATTTCGTGATCGATGCCGCCTACGTGACTCGTCTGGAAGAGACGCTGGACGCCTTTAACGAACCGCTGCCGGCACTAAAAGAATTTATCCTACCCGGTGGTGGTCATGCTGCCGCGACCTGCCACCTTGCTCGTACGGTTTGTCGACGAGCCGAACGCCGTACCTGGTCAGCGGCACGCGACATCGACATCAACCCGGCAACTTTGAAATATCTCAACCGCCTTTCTGACCTGCTTTTTGTCATCGCCCGGGTGCTCGCCCGCAACGAATCCGGCCAGGAAGTCCTCTGGCAACGAAAACCCTAGGACAAACCTCTGAACTGGAGGTCGTTAGCTACGATCTCTTGCCCTTCGGGCGCTGTCGAGCCGGGTGCAAATCTGTTGTGCGCCCTGCAGCATGCGGGTGCTGGGGCGGGTTACGAGCGAAGCGTCGACGGTATAGAGGTTGTCGTTGGCAACAGCCGTCATCGATTGCCAGCGCGACCACTGATCCAGTTGGGCACCGTCGGCGGAAGCGATAATCACGTCCGGATTGCGCGCCAGCACTTCTTCTAGGCTGACGACCGGTGCCATTTGCTCGAGGTCGGCAAACAGGTTTGTCCCGCCGCATAGCCGGATCATGTCGCCAATCGGATGGCTGCCGCCTATGGTGTATAGCGGTTGTGGCGAGACCTGGTAGAAGACACTAATCGGCGCTTTGTCGGCATGGGCCGCAGCAAGCCGCTCGAGCGCTTCGCTATATGCTTGTGCGTGTGCGGCGGCGGTTTCTGCCCTGCCGGTTAGCCGACCGATTTCCAGCAGGTTATTGGCCACGTCGGCCAGCGTATCTGCAGGCAGCCTGGCTACGTGGTAACCGCGCTCGCTCAATTGATCAATGACTTCACTCGGGTTGCCCCCGTCCCAGGCGAGAATGAGATCCGGGTTGACTGCGGCAAGTCGCTCGGGATCAAGCCGAAATGCGTCGCCGATGACCGGCAGAGATCTGGCCTGCTGTGGATAATCACTGTAGGCGACCACACCGACCAGCCTGTCGCCAGCACCGACCGTGTAGACCAGTTCCGTAAGGTGTGGAGCCAGCGTGACGATGCGTAATGCATCGTCAACGCCATCCTCCGCAGCGGGGGTGTTGCCCGTGCAGCCGGTGACAACTCCGGTGCACAGGCAAATCGCAAGTGCAAATCTCACACGGCAAAACCAAATATGGTCAGTACTGCAATCGCTGTCAGCCAGACCCATAAGGTGCGTGATACCAGGCGCATCGCATTGCGCGCCCCGCGTATCTCAACGCCACCCTGATCGCCGGTGTCACCGACCGTATTGCCCAGCGCTCCGACACCGGCACAGGCGACTACGTCATCGTTGACCTGAAAGAAGTTATCCGCACAATCCTGGTAGTACTCACGCCAGTCCGACACGGCACTTTCGAAACTGCCGGCCAATGCAAATGCCAGCGCCAGTACGCGAGCCGGCAACCACGCAATAACCCCGTGTACCTGCTGTGTCGCGCCTAGATAATGCGGTTTTTCGCCATTTTCCTGTTCCGCGCGACCGGATTCGAACATCGCGCGACGCCGCAACATATCGCTGACGCGAAACAGCCAGGCACCAGCCGGACCGAGCAGCATGAACCACAGCACTACACCAAACAGCCGGTTGTTGGACTGTATGAAAATTGCTTCTTCAATCGCCAGCGTGCGTTGCTTACTCTCACGCGGCGCCTC
>JAOTXR010000451.1 GCA_029862285.1 Gammaproteobacteria bacterium | reverse complement strand
AAATTTAGCAGTTGCCGGTTCAGGGACGTGCCTTCCGGAACAAAGTAGGGCTCGTCGACGATATGTTTCAGTCCGTCGACATCGAGTTCACCACTTGCGATAGGGCCAATGACTTTGCGCAGGTGCAGCATACCGATGGTGTTGTCGAGCGAGTTGTCAAACACAGGCAGCCGGGTGTAGGTGCTGTTATTTAGTTGACTCTCGATGTTACTCCAGTTGTCGTCCAGATCGATGCCAACGATGTCCTGACGCGGAATCATGATGTCGTCAACACTGGCCTTTTCGAGGTCGAGTATTGCTGTAAGCATGCGGCGATGACGCCCCGGGACCATTACTGCAGCTTCATTTACGACTGTGCGCAGTTCCTCAGTGCTCAGTGAGTGCGTCCGGGCGTCATCCACACGCACCCCAATGAGAAATAACAGCCCGTTCGCGATCGCGTTGATCAACCATACAAAGGGATAAGTGATTTTCAGCAGTGGGTAATAGAGATAGGCAGCGGGTATTGCCAAACGCGCCGGTTTTAGTATGGCGAGCGTTTTTGGTGCCAGCTCCGCAAAAATAAGCACGACCAGTGTGAGTATTACAACGGACAAGATCACCGCCACACCACCGATTCTTGCGGCAATCAAAGTTGCAATCGCGGAGGCCGAGAGATTGGAAAGGTTGTTGCCCAACAAGATCAGGCCAATCAATCGATCGGGTTGTTGCAGCAGTTTTTCGGTCAGCTGTGCACCACGATGGCCGTTGCGGGCACTATGCCGCAGACGGTACCGGTTGATACTCATCAGTGCCGTTTCGGTACCCGAAAAAAAGGCCGAGATCAGCAACAGCACAGCCAGTGCGCCGAACAGCCATTCGTTGGGCAGCGGGTCGTCTATCCCCATTGGCGGCCCAGAATAGTCTCCAGAACAAAACGACTACCGAAGTAGGCTAGTGCGAGAATGACAAAACCGGCCAAAGTAAGGTTGACTGCTTTGCGTCCCCGCCAACCGAACTGCCACCTGCCAACCAGCAATATGCCAAAGATAATCCAGGCGATCGATGTCAGGACTGTTTTGTGAGCGAGATGTTGCGCCATCAGGTCACGAACGAATATCAAACCACTGAACATGGCCAGTGAAAGCAGCGCGAATCCGGAAACTATCGCGCCGAACATATGTCGTTCCATATCATCGAGCGAGGGCAGCAAGGAAGTCCAGCCGGCTGCGCCGGAGTGGCGCAAGCGGCGGTCCTTTAACGCGCTGGCAAGCGCCAACGCCGCGGCTGCGGCGAGCAGGCTGTACGACAGAGTTGCCATAACGGCGTGACTGACGAATTGCCACAGCGGCTGATCTCCGGCACGGCTGGCACCCACGATCGAATCGGTGAACAGGGCGGCGATACCGGCACCGGCCAGGAACAAGGCAGCCAGTGCACGGAAGTCCGGGCGCAACGTGTAGCCGATTGCCAGCAATGCGAGTAACCAGCCGGTCAGCGAAACAGTGCTGCCCAGGCTGAAGCTCGCCGTGGTTGCGAGTGCCGCCTGCCACAGCAGCCAGCCATGAGTGGCGATTGCGGCTAATGCGACGATGGGTGCGAAGCGTGCGATCAGGCCCGAAGGATCGGCGCGTGCCGGGCCGGCGAGGAGGACCGCCGCGACAACGTATGCGCCAAAAACTGTGATCTCAGGCACAGAAAAAATCTTGTTAATACCGTAGCTTGCTAACTTGTCGGAGAATCATCGCACACTGTGCGGTGGTTGAGAAGTCCGGGCATCTGGGGCCCGGTGATGCCTGGAAGGATCAGAATGCGGGTCAGAGTCCTGGGATGCAGTGGCGGCATCGGTCAGGGTTTGAGGACTACCTCAATCCTTATCGATGACGACATCCTCATCGACGCCGGTACCGGTGTTGGCGACCTGTGTCTGGATGCGCTGTCGCGAATCCGCCATGTGTTTATCACCCATTCCCATCTCGATCACATCGTCTCACTGCCTATGTTGATCGATTACAATTTCAAGAGACTCCTGACAGATCCACTCAGGGTTTACGCGAACAGACAAACCATCGACGCACTACGC
>JAOTXR010000090.1 GCA_029862285.1 Gammaproteobacteria bacterium | reverse complement strand
AGCAACAGGTGATTCTTACCTGCGACCGTTACCCGAAGGAAGTAGACGGTCTTGAAGAACGTCTGAAATCACGTTTTGGCTGGGGGCTCACTGTGGCGATTGAGCCACCTGAGCTGGAAACCTGTGTTGCAATTCTCAAGAGCAAAGCGCTGTCCATGGAAGTTCAGCTACCCGACGAAGTAGCGTTTTTTGTCGCCAAGCGAGTGCGCTCAAATGTGCGCGAACTCGAGGGCGCACTGCGGCGTGTGGTCGCCAATTCACGCTTTACCGGTCAGGCCATTACGCTGGATTTCGCCAAGGAGGCGTTACGGGATTTACTGGCTTTGCAGGAAAAGCTCGTAACTATCGACAATATCAAGAAAACAGTTGCCGAGTACTACAAGATCAGGGTCGCTGATCTGCTGTCGAAACGACGCAGCCGATCCATTACGCGTCCCAGGCAGGTTGCCATGGCCTTGTCAAAAGAACTCACTAACCATAGCCTGCCGGAAATTGGTGATGCTTTTGGTGGTCGGGACCACACCACAGTCCTGCATGCCTGTCGTAAAATCCGTGAATTACGTGAAACCGAATTGCGGGTCAGCGAAGACTACCGGAACCTGTTGAGAACACTGACCGGATAATGTGGATATCAGGTGGATGGGTTAAACCCCCACAGTTCATCCACAGACTGTGCAAGCCCAGGACAGCTGTCAATACACGAATTAATACGCTATAACTTATTGAATTTAAATGAAAAATCGGTATTTTTCCCCAGATGACGGCAGTACTAATAATTACTATTATCTTTAGGAAATATAAGATCTATTACGGGGGGCATAAATGAAATTCACCGCACAACGCGAAACGTTGTTACGGCCTCTCCAGGCGGTCGCCGGCGTGGTCGAGAGACGCCAGACAATGCCGATCCTGGCTAATTTTCTTTTGGTGGCGAAAGACAACCAGCTGCGGGTAACCGCGACAGATCTTGAAGTCGAGCTTGTCGCGACTATCGATCTCGATGTGGATGCGCCAGGTGAAATCACGGTGCCGGGACGAAAGTTGCTGGATATCTGCCGCGCACTGGCGGAAGGCGCCAAGGTCAATGTGTCAACGAAGGCCGACAGGCTGGTGGTCCAATCGGGTCGCAGCCGCTTTACGCTATCCACATTGAGTGCCAGCGATTTCCCATCAATCGACGACATTCAGCCGCAGCAAAGCCTGAAAATGAGCCAGGCAAATTGCAAACGACTCCTGGAAAAAACCCAGTTTGCCATGGCGCACCAGGACGTACGCTATTACCTCAATGGGCTGTTGTTTGATGTTAGCGACAGCTGGGTCAGAGCCGTTGCCACCGATGGCCACCGGCTGGCCCTCTGTGAAATGCCGCTAGACGGCCAGTCCCCGAGTGCACAGCAGGTGATTGTGCCGCGGAAAGGGGTCCTGGAGCTGCAACGTCTGTTATCTGACGACGGCGACGTGGAAATTGCGATTGGTGCCAACCACGTTCGTATCGAGTTGCCAAATATCCGCTTTACTTCGAAGCTCGTCGATGGCCGTTTCCCGGAATACGACCGGGTGATTCCTGCAAAGACTCGCTTCAGCATGGTTGCCGAGTGCGCTGATCTAAAAAAAGCGCTGCAGCGTGCGGCAATCCTGTCGAATGAGAAATACCGTGGGATCCGGTTCGGGCTGACAGACAATCTGCTACGTATTCAGGCGCATAATCCCGAGCAGGAAGAAGCCGAAGAAGAAATGGAAGTCGAGTACGACGGTGAAGCGCTGGAAATCGGATTCAACGTCAATTACCTGCTGGATGCACTCGGCTGCGTGGAAGCGGACAAGGCTGAAGTGTTATTGACCGATGCGAACAGCAGCTGCCTGATTCAGGAACCCGGCATGGAGAACTGCAAGTACGTGGTGATGCCGATGAGGCTCTAGAGCGCAGATGCCCGGCAGCCTGGAGAAGCTGCGGGTGGACGATTTCCGTTGCTTGCAGCACGTCGAGCTGGAACCGTCCCCGGGCATAAACCTGATTGTCGGACCAAACGCCTCGGGCAAAACAAGCTTGCTCGAGGCGATTTTCGTTCTGGGCCGGGGTCGCTCGTTTCGTACTGCCCAACGCCAGCGGCTGATTCGTGACGGGGCATCGGCTTATCAGGTCGTAGGCGACGTCGGGGCGGGCCCGTCTCATACCCGTATCGGCATCCGAGCGTCCCGTAGCGAGCAGGAAATCCATATCGGTGGCCGTCCCGCCGGGAGCATCGCCGAGCTGGGCGAATGTCTCCCGGTGGAGGCCATCGATCCAGAGGTTCACAAGCTCGTCGAGGAAGGGCCAGAACGGCGCCGTCGCTTTCTCGACTGGGGGACGTTTCACGTGGATCAATCTTTCCTCAAGGTCTGGCAGCGGTACCGAAAGGCGCTGCGGCAGCGCAATGCGCTTCTGAGTCAGGGGGCCGCCGCCCAGCTGGGGGCATGGGAGGAAGAACTGGCGGTTGCCGGCGAATCGCTCACCGGCATGCGTGAGCGCTTTCTCCAGGCTCTAGCCAGCCCGGTCACCGCTTTTGGCAGGCAACTTCTTGATTCTGAAATAAAAATAGATTTTCGGCGGGGTTGGAGCAAGGAAATGGACCTGGCGACGGCCCTGGCTGAAAATCGCGAGCGGGACCTGGCCATTGGCCGGACTCTGGCAGGTCCGCAGCGGGCTGAGTTGATTATCGAGCTCGATTCGGCCCGGGCGCGCGCCCGGGTGTCCCGTGGGCAGCAAAAACTGTTGGCTGCCTGTTTGATTCTGGCTCAGCTTCAGGTCCTCGCCGAGCTTGGCCGGCCCCGGGCGGTGTTGTTGCTGGATGATCCCGGGGCGGAACTCGACCGGCACCATGTGGGGGTTCTCCTGGCGGCGCTCGAGGCCCTGGATGTGCAGCTTTTTATGACTGCGCTAGACCGGCAAAATCTGCCCGAGATCGCAGATCGCGTGTTCCACATGGAACAGTGTAAGCCTCGATTAATGGTACAATAATCGATTGTTTTAAACCGATATTTTGACTCAGCACCGGTAATGCTGCGCTGCAGCAAACCTTGGGGGCTTGGGGTTCGTTTAGGGAAAACAAACGCCGTTGCGCCAGTAGATTTTCCGCGTGCGTAACGCGCGGGGTCCGACAGATTTCTCGGAAGGCGTTTCGGTTTTTTTAGTTTTAGTTTTGCAGGTAAAGCGACCAATAGATCCGGGCAGGTGGGATGAGCTACGACTCCAGAAATATCAAAGTCCTTAAGGGACTGGAAGCGGTACGCAAGCGACCGGGCATGTATATCGGTGATACCGATGACGGTACCGGTTTGCATCACATGGTTTTTGAAGTCGTCGATAACTCGATCGATGAAGCACTCGCCGGTTACTGCAGTGGCATTACCGTTTCGATACATGCCGACGAGTCGATTACCGTCGTTGATGATGGCCGCGGTATTCCGGTAGACGAACATCCGGAAGAAAAACGCTCGGCCGCGGAAGTCATCATGACAATCCTGCATGCTGGCGGAAAATTTGACGACAATTCCTACAAAGTATCCGGCGGCCTGCATGGTGTCGGTGTGTCAGTGGTCAACGCACTATCCGAGCAATTGGAATTGACTATCTACCGCGACGGCAGAGCCTGGTATCAGGAATACAGTATGGGTAGCCCCAAGGCGGCACTGGCAGCCGCTGGCGAAACCGACCGTACCGGTACGACCATCCACTTCAAGCCCAGCCAGGAAGTCTTCACCGACACCAAGTATCACTACGACATACTTGCCAAGCGTTTGCGAGAATTGTCCTTCCTCAATTCGGGCGTGCGTATCGAATTGATCGATGAGCGTGAAGACAAGCGTGACGTTTTCGAATATCAGGGTGGTATCCGCGCGTTCGTGGAACATCTCAACCGCAACAAAACACCGATCCATGAAACCGTTCTGCATTTCATCACCACCCGGGACGATGTGCAGGTTGAGGCGGCGCTGCAATGGAATGACAGCTATCAGGAATCGATGTATTGCTACACCAACAACATCCCGCAAAAAGACGGCGGCACGCATCTCAGCGGGTTTCGTGCTGCGTTGACCAGAACACTCAACAAGCACATCGAAAAAGAGGGGATGGCGAAAAAAGAAAAGGTTGCAACCTCTGGCGACGACGCTCGCGAAGGCCTGACCGCAGTGCTGTCGGTGAAAGTACCCGACCCGAAATTCTCGTCACAAACGAAAGACAAGCTGGTGTCCTCAGAGGTCAAAGGCATCGTGGAAGCGGCCATTGGCGAGCAGCTCGAAGATTTCCTGATGGAGCATCCCCAGGAAGCGCGGTCCGTGGTCGGCAAAATTATCGATGCGGCACGTGCCCGCGAGGCGGCACGCAAGGCGCGCGAGATGACGCGGCGCAAGGGTGCACTGGATATCGCCGGACTGCCGGGAAAACTGGCCGACTGCCAGGAGCGCGATCCGGCTCTGTCGGAGTTGTATCTCGTCGAGGGTGATTCCGCCGGCGGCTCTGCGAAACAGGGTCGTGACCGTCGGACCCAGGCGATCTTGCCGTTGCGCGGCAAGATCCTCAATGTGGAACGCGCGCGCTTCGACAAGATGCTGGCATCAAACGAAGTTGCCACGCTCATTACGGCATTGGGTTGTGGCATCGGGCGGGATGATTTCGACATTGAAAAGCTGCGTTATCACCGCATCATCATCATGACTGACGCAGATGTCGACGGCTCTCATATTCGTACCCTGTTGCTGACTTTTTTCTATCGGCAAATGCCCGAGCTGATCGAGCGCGGCCATATCTATATCGCCCAGCCGCCGCTGTACAAGATCAAGAAGGGTCGCCAGGAGCACTACGTAAAGGACGATACGGAACTGAATGCGTATCTACTGACCCTGGCCTTGGAAGGTTCTGCACTGCACGTCAATGCCGAAGCGCCGGCGTTGCGCGGACCGGGTCTGGAGTCATTGGCGCGCAAATACATAGAGGTCGATGCGATCTTTGAGCGCTGGTCGCGCCGTTACGATGAGCGCGTGCTGCGTCAGTTGCTGCATCTGCCACGGGTGGATGCCAAGCAGCTGGCCGATCAGGATTGGATGGAACGATGGGTGCTGCAACTCGGTGACCGGCTGCAAGAGAGCAGCAACGGCAATGGATCGGCCCGGTACCAGGCGAACCTGGAGTGGGGTGATTCGAGTTTTCATATTCAGCTCAGTCGTCGCTATCACGGTATCAATACCGAAAAGCGTATTCAGAAAGAATTCTTTGAATCGGCCGAGTACCTGCGCATTGCCGAACTAGGTGAAGAACTCGCCCAGTTGATCGGTGACGGCGCCTATGTGCTGCGTGGCGACAAACGACAAGACGTCGCCAGTTTCGACGACGCTATGGAATGGCTGATGCAACAGGCTCGCAAGGGTCAGAGCATCCAACGTTACAAAGGACTCGGTGAGATGAATCCGGCGCAGCTGTGGGAAACGACCATGGACCCGGTCGTGCGACGGATGATGCAGGTGCATGTAGAAGACGGCTTCGCCGCGGACGAGATTTTTACCACCCTCATGGGTGACCAGGTCGATCCGCGTCGCGAGTTCATCGAGCGTAATGCACTGATGGTCGCCAATCTCGACATCTGAGCTGCGACTGAGACCGCGGCCCCGGCACAATTTCTATTTGCCCCAACTGCCGGCAGCGCCCGGGCAGGCTGGAATTGTGAAACTTTACATCACAATATTTGCATGCCAAGGTGCAATTATGCAGAATTGCACGTATGGATACACGCAAAGCAGCCCTTATCGCCGACGTCCGGGGATCCCGGAAAATTGAGGACTTCGTCAGTCTGCGTGATCGCAAACTGGCATGGGCCTCGTCCAAACACCTGTCATTGGGCCTGATCCAGGCGCCCTACGCGGTGACCGTCTGGGATGAATTCCAGACCCTCACCGGGCGCTCGCGCAACATACCCCGAATCATCTTCGATCTGCGTCGGCTGTTTCAGCCCCTGTCTTTGTGGATTGGCGTCGGCATCGGCGAAGTCACCGGTCTGCCGGCGGCGGCCGGTGGCCGCCCGTTGTCTGATGTTGCCGGCGGAGAAGCATTTCTATCCGCACGTGATGCCATCAATCTGGTTAAGGAACGGCGGACCAAATACCTGCGACTCACGGCATTCAAATCCGCTGATTTAGCGCGTGATGAACTCCTTGGCCATCTCTATGGTCTGCACGACACACTGCTGATGCAAATCACGCCGACGCAATGGCGCACGATCGACGCGGTCCTCGAAACCGGTCAACAGGACGACGCGGCAGAGAAACTGGGTTTGAGCGCGTCGACCGTCTCACGCAATTTGCGTCGGGCGCACTATTGGCAGATGCTGGAAGCCCAGGACATGGCGGTCAAGTTGCTGAGCCGTACGTAGGGCAGGCGCGATATCTCTAGCCGCCTTCCACGGTGAATTCCAGTCCACCTACCCACTTTGCGACCAGGTTGTATACCCAGCAACCGAATGGCACAAAGATAAGTCCCGCCAGCCCGTAAAAAATCGGGATTGCGATCGTAAAAGCCAGACTGCCCTGAATCTGGCCCGGCGCCGGGTCGACAAACATGTTCATCAGGGCGAATGGTATGGCAAACAGCAGTCCGAATAGAAAATAGAGTACGGCGGCAACTTTGCCTGCCTGCCACGGCGCAATTCTCGAAAGCCGTCTGATCATCTGACTATCCTCCTAAACAAATTCCGTCTACCAAGGTTTGAGTGAAATCCCGAACAACAATAATCGCGAACTCATTCCAATCAGTATGCAGCGCTTATCTCATGCATGGTTTGATCGATCCAGGCCTTGGCCAGATCGTTGACCTCCTGGGCGTCGCGTCCGGCGGTTTCTATGGGCGGCCCGACGACCAGTTTGATCGTGCCACGGCGTTTCAACAGGCTGTGGCGCGGCCAAAAATCACCGGCGTTGTGTGCAACCGGAACCAGTTTTCGCTTGGTGTCGATTGCCAGCAAAGCGCCACTGAGCCCGTACCGTCGAGTCGCTCCCGGCGCCACGCGGGTTCCTTCGGGAAAGATCATGACCCAGAGCCCGTCACGGACACGTTCGCGGCCCTTGCGAATAACCTGTTTGACTGCCGAACTGCGTGCACCACGATCGATGCCTATGGGTCGCAACGCCGCAAGCGCCCAGCCGAAGTATGGCAACCAGTACAGTTCTCGCTTGAGCACCCACACCTGCTCCGGAAAAACCAATATCTCGGCCATCGTCTCCCAGGTCGAGCTGTGTTTGAGATAGACCACACTATTTTCGTCCGGGATATTTTCTGTCCCGACAATTTCGTAATCCAGGCCACATAGAACCCGTGCCAGCCAGAAATTGATCCTCACCCACCAGATCGCGCCATGATAGGAAGCCGAGCGCCCAAATGGCGCCGCCAGAATTACCCAGCCACCACAAGGGAAAACCGTAAGGGCCAGGAGTGTCGTGAATAGCAGCGAGCGCAGGTATTGCACGATTTACTTACCGGCCAGCAAAGTATCGATCGCTGCCGCGAGATCATCATAGACTTCAACCTGCCGATCTTTGAAGAATTCACGCAGCACACGGCGCCCATTGCCGGTACGTACCAGGATCGGTCTCGCTCCCGCGGCCTGTGCGGCCTGCAGGTCGCGTTCCGAGGTGCCGATGA
>JAOTXR010000089.1 GCA_029862285.1 Gammaproteobacteria bacterium | reverse complement strand
CGACATGGACCTCGCCGTCCTCTGGCAGGAAACCGGTGATCGCTACACCGTCTACAGCGGCAATTACCTCAACTGGATCGAACAGGGCGGCACAGATACCACGCTCTCCACTCGTATGAAGGAACTGCAGAGTGTGGCGGCCAACCTGGTAAACAGTATCAATGGCATCAATATCGGGCTGATGCGTTTTTCGACCAACTCCCAGGGCGGCATGGTGCTCCAGGAGATGGTACCCATCGAAACCGGTCGCACCGAGATCGTCAGTGCAATCAACTCATTGTCGCCAAGTGGCGGCACGCCACTGTCTGAAACCCTCTACGAAGCACGGCAGTATTATGCCGGTGATGCGGTCGATTTCGGCCTGAATTCAGTGGGCGCTGACGGCAGTCTGCTGCCTTCTGTACCCGAGTCGCACGACAACAGTGACAATTACATCAGCCCGATTCTTCTGCAGTGCCAGCGCAACTATATCGTACTGCTGACCGACGGACTGCCGGTATCCGACATTGACGCAAATGACGAGATACTGGCGTTACCCGGTTTCTCCGAGAACCAGGGCATATGTGAAGGTAATTGTCTCGACGATCTGGCGCACTACCTCAACGAAGTCGATCAGCGTATCGACGGGGCATTCCCGGACGCACAAACCATCGATACATTCACCATCGGCTTTCATACCGACCAGCAGCTGCTGGCCGATGCCGCGACCGGCGAAGTACCGGTGTTGGACGAGGATGGCGAACAGGTGCTGGACGATGATGGCAACCCGGTCGTGCGCAATGGTTATTTCATCGCCAATGACCGGGAAGAACTGGAAAACGCATTCGATGCCATCATTGAGTCCATTCAAACCAGCGCCGAGACTTTTACGTCACCGTCGCTCTCAGTCGACGTACAAAATCGCCTGACCAATCGTGCAGACGTGTATTTTGCGATGTTCGAACCGGCCAGCCAGGGCCAGCCGCACTGGAGCGGCAATCTGAAAAAATACCGTATCGGTCGTCCGAGCAGTGCAAGCAGTGACAGCATACCTGTCATTCTCGACGCCGACGGTCGGGTTGCCGTCAGCGACGAAGGCGTTTTCGTGGCCGATGCTCAAAGCTACTGGTCGAGTACGCAAGACGGAAGTGAAGTCACTAAAGGTGGTTTCACCGGTACGCTCACATCAAACCGCAATGTCTATACCGATATCAGCAGCGGCCCGCTTGCCGCTGATACAAATCTCGTGCACGAGGACAATTCGGCACTGACTGCTGCAATGCTGGCAGTCGACCCGGCCGAGCGTGACTCGCTGCTGCAATGGGCACGCGGACTGGATGACGATGGCATCGCACGTCAGGAAATTGGCGATCCGTTGCACAGCAAACCAACCCTGGTCGCCTACTCCGGCGGGACCCCCGAGGAAAACAACTTTGCGCTGTTCTTCGGCACCAACGACGGCATGCTGCATGCCATCGATCCGGAATCGCAGGCGCCCGGCATCGAGGATATCGAGCACTTCGCCTTCATACCACGCGAGCTGTTGCCGCAACTGGCGGCGTTAAAACGCAACGCACCGCAGCTTCCAGTCAACGCTCAGAAGGCCTATGGCATGGACGGCGCTATAACAGTGTGGATCGACGAAGAGGTAAAAAACCGCGTGGTCGATTCCGGCGATCACGCCTACCTGTTTGTCGGCATGCGCCGTGGCGGCCGCAATTACTATGCGCTCGAGGTTACCGACCCTGACAACCCGCAGCTGGTGTGGAGCATTGTCGGCGGCGCCGGTGAATTCGTCGAACTGGGGCAGTCCTGGTCGGCGCCCGTTGCCTCACGCATCATGTGGGAAGGGGCGGAAAAACAGGTGCTGTTTTTTGCCGGTGGTAATGACACCAATCAGGACTCCAAAGATCGCCCGGTCGCCGCAGACGATGTCGGTCGTGCCATCTATATGGTAGATGCCCTGACCGGCACACGACTGTGGTGGGCCAGCATTCGCGAGGAAGCTGATCTGACACTGGCCGATATGACGCATAGCATCCCGTCCGATCTCCGTGTCATCGACACCAATCAGGACGGCTTCGACGATCGCATCTATGTCGGCGACACCAGTGCCAAGGTATGGCGCTTTGATATCAACAATGCCACCGAGGAAATCACCGGTGGGGTATTTGCCGATCTCGGCGCTGCCGAAGAAGCCGGCAACCGGCGCATCTACAGCGCGCCAAGCGTTACCCGCATTGTGGACGAGAACTTCGGTGCATTTCTGACCGTATCGGTAGGAACCGGACATCGCGCTCACCCACTGGAGGCGGATGTGGATGACGGATTCTACATGTTGCGCGATATCAATGTCTTTGCGCCACCGATTAATCCTGTGACAAATATGGTCAGCTATCCCGACGCAATTACACCGGCAAACCTGCTCAACGTTACCGACAACGTCACGCCGACAGTTGACCATCTGGAAACACGCAAAGGCTGGTTTATTGAATTCGACACCAGCGAGAAATCGTTATCGGCACCACTGACAGTGCTCGACCGAATTTTCTTCACCACCTACTTGCCGATTCCGCCTCCGGAGCCAAGTTGTCAGCCCTCAACCGTTCTTGGCAGCGGCAGGCTGTATACCGTCGACATATTGTCCGGCTCGCCGGTCAATCATGGCGACAGCCCGGTACCCGACGATCGCTACGACCCACTGGATCGGGCCGGTATTCCACCGAGCCCGACCCTCGTGTTCACGGAGCCCCCGTGCGACGACTGCGATGCCGGCGATCAACCAGTCACCGACATCACGATGTTGGTGGGAACCCAGGCAATCGACCCGCTGATCGACAACTTCCCACGTCGGACTTATTGGGTACAGGAGGGCGTTGACCGGTGAACGATCACAAAGTCTTTTTTCGGGGCAATCGTGGATTTTCCCTGATCGAGCTGATGATTACAGTGTCGATCCTGATCATCCTCGTTGCCATAGCCGTACCAAACTACCGCAGCCATGTGCTGCGTTCCCAGCGCAGCGACGCGATGTCGGCGTTATTGCGTGTCGCTGCGGAACAGGAAAAGTTCTATATGCAGAACAACACCTACACCGGCACGTTGGGTACGGGCGGTCTCAACATAAAACCCACAAGCCAGAACGGACACTACAAACTCTCGGTCAGTGGCGCCGACCAACAGGGTTTTGTTGCCGAGGCCGTTCCCAACACGGCTCCGGATGAGGATATCGAGGACAGCCTGTGCGTGTTCTTCAGCTTTGACCAGCAGGGGCAAAAATATGCCCACGACAGTGGCGATGCCGACACGACCACTTCCTGCTGGCGCTAGCTGACCGGGAACCGCCACAGCAGGACCGGCCTGCCCCACCCGGAGGTCAGCCCCAAGGCTGGTACATCAGGCATGGCTGTTATCGACCGGGCGTTGCCAATACCTATCTTCGCCCGGAACCGTTTCCGACTTATGTCAACTGCCGATCTGTGACCGGGCACACACTGTATTACGCGCCCATTCCATATAATTCCCAGCGTTTACCCTCCCGGAGTCCTCTAACCTCAATGTTTGCATCGCACTTCGGATTTCGCTCATTGCTGGCCCGCTGGTTCGGTAGTCGGAACGGCGTGCGCTCTGCAAAAAGCCGGCTGGTAGCCGGCAGACAGGCCAACCAGGCGTCGGGACAGGAACCGCTATTCTCCCTGGGAGACGCAAAACAGGATGTTGTGGTCAGTTTCCGCGGTGCTGAGACGGAAGAATCATGACACCGGGACAACCCATGACCCTCGATGACCTGGTATGGGCGCTTAGCAGCCGGCCGGGTATCCCCGGGCTAACGCCGGTCACGCGTTCGGCCAGCGAGCAATCCCGCGACACGGCCCTGGTGCTGGAACTTCTGCTGAAATCTCTGCGCCGTCAGGCGACACTCGCCCGCTAAATCGAATAACGCGACCGGCGAAATCTAATCGGCTGCGAGCGCCTTGTTGCGTTTTGCGTCGAGAATCGTGTCGATAACCAGCAGGACCGCGCCGATCGTAATGGCGCTGTCCGCCACATTAAATGCCGGCCAGTACATATCGCCGTAATGGGCGTGAATAAAATCGACGACATGCCCATAGACCAACCGGTCGATGACATTGCCGATCGCACCGCCCAGAATCAATGACAACCCGACTGCCAATAACCGCTGTTGCGGAACGCGCAACCGCAGCAACCACACCGCAATCAGCAACGCGACGGCTATCCCCAGGGCAATAAAAAACCAGCGCTGCCAGCCACCCATGTTAGCGAGCAAACTAAACGCGGCACCGGTGTTGTGCAGACGGGTGATATCGAGCAAGGGAAAGACCTCGATTACCTGCCGGTATACCAGCGTCTCGACGATATACAACTTGGTCAGCTGGTCTGCGAGTACGACCAGCGCCGACAACACAAACCAGCGTTTGGCACTGCGGCCGGACACGGCATTACCCATGCTCATACCCACCGGCGGGCTTCGCCCGCACCGTCAACGTTGTCGACACACCTGGCACAAATAGTCGGATGCTCGGGCGCGCTACCGACATCCTCCCGTCGATGCCAGCAACGTTCGCATTTGCCATACTTGGACTGGCTAATCTGAATCCATAAGCCGTCGGGCCCGTCTTCCGTTGCAACTGCAGCGGCCGAACGATCCCCGACCGGGTGCACCCGTGCCGAGGATGTAATCAGCAGGAATCGCAGCTCGTCACCGAGCGGCGCCAGCGCCTCCTGCAGCTCGGGCTCGCAATACAAATCGACTTCCGCAGCCAGCGGCGAGCCTATGTCGCCTTTCTCGCGGGCTCGCTCGAGTTCGCGGTTGACTGCAT
This sequence comes from Gammaproteobacteria bacterium, assembly GCA_029862285.1. Classification (GTDB taxonomy): domain Bacteria; phylum Pseudomonadota; class Gammaproteobacteria; order Steroidobacterales; family JABDKV01; genus JABDJB01. The sequence goes on along the minus strand of JAOTXR010000089.1, from coordinate 2,867 downwards.
TGCGTACTGCAATCAACGCAGTCCAATCGAAGTCCTTATTATCGGCGGCCGGGATCGCGTGCCATTGCGACAACAAAACCGAATCGGCCCGCTCGGCACCTGACGGGGCCGGCAGCGCCTGCCAGATTTCCTCGGCGGTAAAACTCAATATCGGCGCAAGCCAGCGCACCATCGCCTCGGCAATATGGAACATTGCCGTTTGCGCCGATCGCCGGCCCCTGCTGTCGGCCGGCATCGTGTAGAGGCGGTCTTTAATGATATCGAGATAAAACCCACCCATGTCGACCACACAAAAATTGTGCACCAGCTGATAAATAAGGTGGAACTCGTACTCCCGATAGGCGCGGTGCAGTTCCTGCTGTATTTCCGCCGCACGCATCACGGCCCAGCGGTCCAGCGCCAGCATCTCGTCGACATCGACCGCGTGCGCGGCGGCGTCGTATCCGTGCAGATTTCCGAGCAGAAAACGCGAGGTATTGCGCATACGCCGGTAAGAGTCTGACAGCCGCTTCAGAATCTCGTCAGAGACATTGATTTCCCCGGAAAAATCGGCGGCTGCCACCCATAACCTGAGTATGTCGGCGCCCAGACTTCCGACAATTTTTTGCGGCTCAATAATATTACCGACAGATTTGGACATCTTGCGACCGTGCTCGTCGACGGCAAAGCCGTGTGTCAGCACGCCTTTGTAGGGCGCGTGACCGTTAATTGCGACCGAAGTCAGCAACGAACTCTGGAACCAGCCCCGATGCTGGTCCGATCCTTCCAGATACAGGTCGGCCGGAAACTCCAGTTCATCGAAAATGGGCGGCGTACAATAATGCGAACAACCCGAGTCAAACCAGACATCCATGGTATCGGTGACTTTTTCATAGTCCTGCGCATCGGCACCCAGCAGTTCATTGGCATCGGCTGCCTGCCAGACAGCAAATGAATCCGGCCCGTCGTCACCGATGCGCGATGCCAGTTCGTCGAGCAACTCGACCGTGCGTGGATGCAGTTCGTTGGTCTCACGGTGTGCGAAAACCGCGATCGGCACGCCCCATGCCCGCTGCCGGGAAATACACCAATCCGGCCGGCCCTCGACCATGCCCTCGATACGCTGCTCGGCCCAGTCGGGGGTCCAACGGACTTTTTTGATTTCGGCCAGTGCGGTCGCACGCAGTTCCCTGGCATCCATGCTGATGAACCACTGTGGCGTGGCCCTGAAAATCAGCGGCGACTTGTGTCGCCAACAATGTGGATAGCTGTGCTGAACGGGTTCGTAATGCAACAACGCATTGCTCGCCTCCAGCACCTCGATAACGTGCTTGTTTGCTTTCAACACGTGTTCGCCGGCAAATATTTCGGTCCCCGCCAGAAAACACCCATCACTGCCCACCGGGTTGTCCAGTGGCAGGTCGTTGGCAACGCCGGCCGCAAAGTCCTCCTGGCCGTGACCCGGCGCGGTGTGCACTGCACCGGTACCGGCGTCCAGAGTGACATGGTCGGCCATAATCAACGGTACCAGACGATCGTAAAAAGGATGCCGTACTTTCAGGCCCGCGAAAACGCCGCCGGCGCGCTCGCCAATCACGGTATGTTTGTCGGCGTCGATTCGCTGCAACACAGAATCCACCAGATCGCTTGCGATCAGCAGACGCTCGGCGCCATCACCCAGATCGCATTGCACCAGTGAGTAGGCAATATCCGGATGCAAGGCTACCGCCTGGTTGCCCGGCAGGGTCCACGGTGTCGTGGTCCAGATAGGGACCGAGACCGGTCCGCCGCCCGCCTCGCCAGGTCCCCAGGCACTGGCAAATTTCCGCTGGTCAGCAACGACGAAACGCACATCGATACTCGGCGAAGTCTTGTCCCGGTATTCGACTTCTGCCTCGGCCAAAGCGGAACGACAATCGAGACACCAATGGACCGGTTTATAACCCTTGTAAACATGACCATTGGCAATAATCGCGCCCAGTGCACGCAACTGCTCCGCTTCATAACGCGGCAACATTGTCAGATACGGCCGGTCCCATTGGCCGAGGATGCCGAGACGCTGGAAATCCTTGCGTTGCTGATCGACCTGACCCATCGCAAATGCACGACAGGCTTCACGAAATTCCAGCTTGTCCTCAAAGCGGCCATGCTTTTTCTCAACCTGGTGCTCGATAGGCAGGCCGTGACAATCCCAACCGGGGATATAGGGCGCATCGCGACCATCGAGGGTATGGAACTTGACGATGATGTCCTTCAACACCTTATTAACAGCATGACCCATATGGATCTTGCCGTTGGCGTATGGCGGGCCGTCGGCAAGTATGAACTTCGGCCGGCCGCGGGAAACGTCGCGGATACGCTGATACAGCCCGATTCGATCCCATTCCTCGAGCATGCCCGGCTCACGGTTTGCCAGGTTTGCACGCATCGGGAATGCGGTCTTGGGCAGGTTCAGCGTCTGCTTGTATTCCTTGTTCGCGTTGTCAGACACGTTAGCCGGCCCCGGAAAATTCAGCTGGCAAGATTACCACGACCGGTGGCAATCAGCCGGCCGGGTCGAGCCCCAGCATCTGGCGGGCCCGGGCCGCATCCTGGTGCATCTGGTCGACCATCGCATGCAGATCGGCGAAGACCCGCTCCTCACGCAGACGGGCGACGAAAGTGACTTCCAGATAGTGGCCATACAGGTCGGCATCGAAATCGAATAAATGCACCTCGAGCAACGGTTCAGAACCACCGACCATCGGCCGGGTCCCGAGACTGGCGACACCGGCCAACTCGTGCCCGGCAGCGCCACCCACGCGAACTGCAAATACGCCATTTAGCGGCAACACGCGCCGTCGCGGCGAGATGTTTGCCGTTGGATAGCCGAGCCGGCGACCCAGCTG
>JAOTXR010000450.1 GCA_029862285.1 Gammaproteobacteria bacterium | reverse complement strand
TGCGGTTCCTTTCTATTTTTTGTACTTGCTAACTAACGTGGACCCATACGAATGGCGCCATCTAGCCGAATGTCTTCACCGTTCATATATGTATTCTTGCACAATTCAATGGCCAAAGAAGCATTGTCCTTTCTAAATAATCATCCGCCGCGATTCTATTGAAACTTCCGTAAGCCGGTAGATATGCTTAAAACCATGATTAAGTGGTTTGGAATAGTTTTGGCCGCGCTGTTTTTGGCTTGCCGTACGCGCCGGGAACGTGCGTTGGAGAATCTGGCGCTGCGCCAGCAGCTGGCGGTGATGAAGTACCGCAATCGCGACCGCGACTCACTGATAGTGATCGGCTGTTCTGGTTGGTGCTGTCTCGCTTATGGGATGGCTGGCAGAGCACTTTGCATGTCGTACAGCCGGCAACAATTGTTCGCTGGCATCGACAGGGCTTTCGTTACTACTGGCGCTGGAAAAGTCGGCATCGCGGCCGCCCACGGATCGACGCCGCGATTCGCAATCTGATCCGCGAAATTAGCAAGGCGAACCCTTTGTGGGGTGCGCCGCGAGTTCACGGCGAGTTGCTGAAGCTGGGGATTGAGGTGTCTCAGGCGACGGTTTCCAAGTACATGATCAGAGGCCGAAATCCACCCTCCCAGACATGGCGCACGTTCCTGGATAATCATGCCAAGGATCTCATCTCGCTGGATTTTCTGACCGTTCCCACGGCGACCTTCCGGGTGCTTTTCGTACTAGTGAATCTCAGTCACGATCGACGCCGGATTCTGCATTTCAATGTCACCGCGCATCCCACGGCGGAATGGACGGCTCGCCAACTTTTGGAAGCCTGTGGCATGGATGAGGTGCCGAGCTACCTCGTACGTGACCGGGATGGCACCTACGGACGTCAATTCTCGCGGCAGGCGAAGGTATTGGGCATTCAGGAGGTGGTGACGGTGCCTCGGTCACCTTGGCAGAATGGCTATGCGGAGCGGGTCATCGGTTCCATCCGGCGTGACTGCCTCGACCATGTAATTGTGCTGGGAGAAGGGCAGCTAAAACGAGTCCTGTCCGAATACACCGACTACTACAATCGGGTTCGAACGCATCTTTCGCTGGAGAAGGATGCACCTGAAACAAGGGCGAGCCAAACACCGGAGCAGGGTAGGGTAATCAATTTCCCGCGAGTCGGTGGGTTGCATCATGAATACTCGCGAATGGCGGCGTAAGCGCAAGCGGATGAGTTATTGGAAGGGACAGCGAAAAAGCTTTGCATACTGCCTATAAGCAGGTAATATTTAGCTCGATTGGGTACCAATACACGTTAGCAGGCACTAACATTTGTCGCTGATCCGCATTGCAGCTGCTCTGCATTCACGGGCGGCGTGAGCGGCGCCCGTGGCGCAACGAACACAACGCCATACGACACAGGACCCCACGCACGCGATGGACATACAAGGTGAATATCACATAGCGGCGCCTCCCGCCGAGGTCTGGCAACGGCTCATCGACCCCGACGTGCTGTCGGCCTGCATCCCCGGATGCGAGGCGATGACGCGGGCGTCGGAGGATGCCTATGACTGCGTCGTCATGGCGAAGTACGGTCCGGTCAAGGCGAAATTCAAGACTACTCTGACCTTGTCGAACATCAACGCGCCCTTGTCGTACACTTTGAGCGGTCGTGGCCAGGGCGGCGCGGCAGGGTTCGGAGAAGGCGTCGCCGATGTCATGCTCGAGGAAACCGGCGACGGAACGGTGTTGCGCTATACCGCCAAGTTCAATGCGGGCGGGCGCATCGCGCAGGTCGGATCGCGTCTGATCGTGGCGACTACGCGCAAACTCGCCAACAATTTTTTCGCAGCCTTTTCATCGGGCTTCGATGCTGCGGCGGACGACGCGACCGCTCCTGTTATTGAAACTGACAAATTATCAATAAAAAAAATTATAGATAGAATCATCAACTATATTAAAAAAAATGCGTAAACTAACTGTTGAACCCGGTGCAAGAAGTTATCCGAGTAAATCATTCGGACTTAATTCGCGAGAATACAGGGCCTTTGGCCGGGAGGAGGAACAACAATG
>JAOTXR010000449.1 GCA_029862285.1 Gammaproteobacteria bacterium | reverse complement strand
TTCGGTAATCGATTCGCTCGCGCAGGGAATGGGTCTGGACACAAACTCGGCCACGACACGCGATTGGTATAACGCCGTGGCGTTAAGCCTGCGTGATCGACTCATGAAGCGTTGGCTGCGGACTCAGCGTACCTATGATCGCGAGGACTGCAAGAGAGTCTACTATCTGTCGCTCGAGTACCTGATCGGGCGCAATCTTGCCAATGCCGCGTTGAATCTGGACCTGGAGGACGAGGTCAAAGCCGTCGTACAGGACCTCGGTTTTGACCTGGAGACGCTGTGCGACGTGGAGCCGGATGCCGGTCTGGGCAACGGTGGTCTGGGCAGGCTGGCCGCCTGTTTTCTCGACTCCCTGGCAACGCTGCAATTACCCGGATTTGGATACGGAATTCGTTACGACTATGGAATTTTCAGCCAGGTGTTCGGCGCGGATGGTGAGCAGATCGAACGGCCAAACAACTGGCTCCGGTTTCAGCACATTTGGGAACTGCCACGGGAAGAACTTCGATATACCGTCAAATTTGGTGGTCGGGTGGTAAAAAGAGAAGAAGCCGGTCAGACCACACGCGAATGGGTCGATGCCCACGAATTTGTTGCAGTTGCTTACGATTTACCCGTGCCCGGGTGCAATGCCGAGACAGTAAATCATCTGAGGTTGTGGTCGGCGCAGGCGTCGACAGACTTCAACTTATCGTTGTTCAATGCCGGGCAGCACGCCGAAGCGATGGCCGAAATGAATGCTGCCGAGCACTTGTCGCAAGTGCTGTATCCGGACGATCGCACAGAGCAGGGGCGTGAGCTTCGCATCCGTCAGCAGTACTTTTTCGTCAGCGCCAGTCTGCAGGACATTCTGCGCAACTATTTGAATCGTCACGAGACTATGGACCAGCTCGCCGACAAGGTGTCGATCCAACTTAACGATACCCACCCCGCACTGGCAATCCCGGAGCTAATGCGTATCTGCATTGATGAGTTCGATTATGACTGGGATCGGGCCTGGGAAATTACTACTGGCGTTTTCAGCTACACCAATCACACGCTGTTGCCCGAAGCGCTCGAAAAATGGCCGGTGGGAACCTTCGAGCGGTTGTTTCCACGACACATGGAAATTATCTACACTATCAATCGACGACTGATGGATGCCGTGGCCGAGAAATACGATCACGATACTACGGTAATGAATCGAATGTCGTTAATCGACGAAGACAGCCGCAGCGTTCGCATGGCAAATCTCGCCGTTGTCGGCAGTCACAAAGTCAATGGTGTCGCAGAAATTCATTCGCGTCTGATGCAGCAAAGCGTATTTGCAGACTTCCACAAGTTTTATCCCGGCCGATTTATCAATGTTACCAATGGAATCACACCACGGCGCTGGTTGAAAGAAGCGAATCCTGGTTTATCGTCGCTGATTTCCCGGCACGTGCCGGGGTGGGAGCGCGATTTGGGAAAACTGGAGCTACTCAGCTCGCAATCCGGGAATACTGATTTTCGCGAGGAGTTTGCGAAAATAAAACGGGATAATAAACGCAGGCTCGCAGAGTATCTGGCAACAGATTTAGGCGTTGAGATTGACTGTGAATCGATGTTCGATGTGCAGGTAAAGCGGATTCACGAATACAAGCGACAACTATTGAATCTGTTGTACGTGGTTACGCGATACCAGCGAATACAGAATAACCCGTCGCTCGAAGTCGTCCCAAGAACTGTTATCTTGTCCGGTAAGGCGGCGCCGGCGTACATGGTTGCGCGCCAGATTCTCAAGTTCGCCAACAATATCGCGCGGGTGATTAACAACGACCCCATCAGCTCAGATAGACTCAAACTGGTAGTCGTACCAAACTACAATGTGACCGTTGCTCAGAAGATTATTCCGGCGGCTGAATTGTCTCAGCAGATTTCGACGGCCGGGATGGAGGCCTCCGGCACCGGCAACATGAAGTTATCTTTGAACGGCGCCCTTACTATTGGAACGCTGGATGGTGCCAATATCGAAATTCGGGATGCCGTAGGATCGGACAACATTTTTATTTTTGGACTTACTGCGGAAGAGGTTGCGGCGCGCAGGGCGGCAGGCTACCGACCTTCCGA
>JAOTXR010000447.1 GCA_029862285.1 Gammaproteobacteria bacterium | reverse complement strand
GAAGCCCTTGTCGAACACATCGCGAAAGTCCAGAGACAAGCGCCGCGGCAAGGCAGTAAAACTCAGCAGGCCAAATACCCGGCCGGCCCCAGGCTGCACTGACTGCAATTGACCGGCACCGACACGCACTTTTACCGTACCGTCGAGTTCGCTCTTGAACTGTGGGCCGGGCGGGCCGGGCCAATTAAGGGCAAAATCTATTTCTGCGTTGCTTGCGTCTATGGATTCATCGAAACCCAGATCGGCGAGGGTCGGGGCAAGGTCTGTACTAATGAGCTTGAGATCAAGACGGCTGTTGTGGCCGTCCTGGTCGAGCCGCCATACACCGTTACCGGAAACCGTAAACGCCGCAGCCTCGCCGGCGAATTCCTCCAGTGCAACGCCACCCACGGTCTTGCGTATCCGCGCGTTGACTGCACCGAGTTTCATATCTCCAAGGCGAAAGTCATCAGCCTGCAGATCGATCTCAGGCACGTTAGCGGGGTCGAGCTCACTGTCGCCGGGCACAGCACCGGCAGTGTCATCGCCCGTATCGATATATAGCCGTTCCATGTTGGCGATAATGGGTTGTGGATCGCGGGCATAGGGCACAAACATCCCGCCGGCGACCATGGGACTGTCGATCTGAACCAGCCATTCACGCTCGCTCCGATCGACGGACACTGTCGCGTCAGCAATTTTCTGGCCATAGGCATCGAGTTCGCCTACATCCAGACGAACTGACGTGACGGGGCCGGATTGTGACGAATCCTGCTGCGTATTCAATCCCAGCCACCCGCCCAGGTGGACTTTGTCGGCTGCCCCGCTAATCGCCAGGCCGGCACTCTCCGGCAATACGGCCGGTGTGGTACCCAGGTGTACACCGCCCCGATCCAGCATCCAGTCTGTACCACTATCACGTAACCAGTTGATACGGGCATTACCAACGTCACCATAAAATACGTCGGTCTGCACACCACCGCGCGGCAGGAACATGGTCAACGCAAAATTCTCCGGTGTCGCAGCGTTCTTTGTTATGGGTTCGGGCAGCGTCACTGCCATGCCGTCGAGCCGGGAGACGATTTCCACGCTCACCGGCATGGCCGCTGCCTTCTCCGGAAAAGTTACGGTCGCCGTGTAAGCAGCACTACCCGCCAGCATTGATGACAACGAGTCGTGCAGCCGGGTCAGTTCCTGATCAGTCACAACACCGCGGCCGGTAGCGACGGTCGCACGACGCGGACCTTCATCAGTATTCAACACATGTGGCGCGACATCGATAATCACCGGTGCACCCAGCACTAACGCAGTTATTCCGTTTGCCGAAAAATCGCCGTTACGATAATTCAGACTGCCCTCGACCTGTTCCAGGCGATGCGACAGCCCCTGTAATGCAACTTCGCCAGCCTCGGTCGAGATCGTTACAGCGACATCGGTATCTACTCTGTGTTTTAGCGGCATCGTAATATCGACTTCCGTGATGCCGGCGCCGGCAAACTCGGCAGTCCGCAAGGTGTCATCGTCATCTTTGATCAGAGGCGTTGCCAGCAAATAGCCGTGCACCTTGTCCAGCATACCCTCTGCCGATAGCTCCAGTTTTAGCTCGCCCTCGCGCAAATCGATCATTGACACGCTCGCCAGCGACACGCGGTTGCCGGCCAACTCGCCACTATTGAGACCGGCAACAAATGAGGCATTTCGAAATGAAAGTGTGCCGTCGATTCCACGGGCAACTGGCCAGTTTTTTGCATACGCCAGCTCAACATCGCTCAACTCGGCAATCGCCCGGAATTCCCCTTCGCCGCTGTCAAACGGGAACTTGTCGATCGCGCCGGACCAGGTCACATTTGCCACCGGCACAGTGCCACCGACGAGTGCGTTATCTAACCAGCCACGCACATCCGGTTTCAAGACAGGTTCCGGAATCAGCGCGCGCAGCCCGGCGACATCGACATCGCTAAGGTGCGTGTGCAAATCCAGATCCGGTGCACCACCACCCGCCGGCAAGGTCACCTCGAGACTGGTGCTGGACCGGAAAGCCTCATGATCCAGATCGATACTGTCACTGACGATGCGCCAACCGCCGCCACTCTGCCGCCACACGATGAGA
>JAOTXR010000448.1 GCA_029862285.1 Gammaproteobacteria bacterium | reverse complement strand
CAACGGCCAGATACCCGGTGTCTGATGTGGCGGCGCGCCCGGCGGCACCAGTTCTTCAAAGACATATTGATAAAGTTCGGTGGCGGTAATAACACCATCTGATCCATGTCCGGCCCGTGAGGAATCCGCATCGCCCCCAAGACCGCGCATCAAGGCGGCGGCAAACGGTGAATGACCGTCCGCCGTTTTATTGTCTCGGGTATTGAGTCGACCCGGCGAAATGTCCATTGCCTTTTCGTCATACGAGGCCGAGGTCAGCGCCTGCCAGGCGGTACCCTGTAGAAAGCGTTCATATTGGCTGTCGTAGAGCGGACCGCTGTCCCACACGACGGCGCGGGTCGCCGCCCAGCGGAACGAACCCGCAAAACAACAATCGAGGATTACCAGCAGATGCCTGCATGGCAATGCCTGCAAGGCATCACGCACCCGGTCCATCGACAACCAGGTGTCCTGTTTGCCTGGCGCTGCACCGTGCGGGATCAGAAAACCCTTGGGGCCTTCGCTACCATCACCGCGGGCAATACCATGACCGGCGAAGTAGAGCAGAAACGAAGACTCGCTATCGAGCAACTTCGGAAGTTCTTGTTCCAGCTGATTCGCGATGTCTGCAGCGCCCGCTTGCTCATCAACCAATAGCGTGACATTGTACTCGTGATGCTGCTTCAGCGCGCCGGCTATGGCGCGGGCGTCGCGCACGGCACTCTGCAACGGGGAGATTCCCCCCGCATACGCATTGATGCCCACTACCAATGCGTTACCGCCCGGTAGTTCGCTCATAGGGACTCCACTGGCACAGCTAATTGCCTTGAGTGTAGCCCAAAGAAACCGTTCGGTGCTGCAAATGAGGCCGATTACGGGTAATACGGGCCGCGCCGGATTGGAGAAATACTAGCTGCGTTCGATCAGATCAAAACTGATGAGCTGCCGGCCGCGACTCTCCACCGGTGTGCCGTCGACTACCCGCGGCTTGAACTTCCACCGCACGATCGCGTTCATCGCGCTACGCTCAAAAACCATCGGCGGTTCGGCAGCGACGACAACCGGGTCGGACACTGTGCCATCCGCGCGGATCGTAAACTCGACATCCACCCAGCCCTCGATGCCCTTGTGTTCTGCAATACGTGGATACCGTGGGCTAACCTGGACCAGCGGGATCAGATCACCATCGAAAACAGGCGCACCGACAGCACCCTCGCTGTACGTACCGAGATAGGGGCCAAACCCCGTCGCCACCGGCACCTCGATGTTCGGAATATCGATATTGACCGGCAGTTGGGCTACCCGGGCGGCAGGCGTGGAATTGATCCTTGCAAGACGTGGCGGTCGTTTCGGTGGCGGCGCTTTGTCTGGCAGCTGGCGCTCCTTCATAAAAACCTTCTCATCCGGCGTTGGACGAATGAACTCCAGCATTACGATGTCTTCGGGAGCCAGGGTATCGAGATGGGAGTCGGAAATCAGCGAGTGACTAAAAAGGAACAAACCCAGCGCTACCACCAGCCCGAGGAACGGTGCCAGGATTAGCCGCATTTTCTACCTCCTTATAACTGCCAAAATAGCCGCTGTGGGCCGCCCGGAAAATCGGTAAATATACCTACCCGGGGGCCTGTGTTTCGCCCGTCAATTCAAGGAGATGCGTGCCTGCGACGGATCAGGCATCGGTGACCAGGGGATGGATCCGCGTTATGCTGCACGAAGCCGGTCAAATCATCAGCACGAGGGCCAATCATGAGCGTTTCTTACGTCGAACCACCACAAGCCGATGAACGTACGAAGGGTTTCTATAACGCGGCCGAAGAGCGCTTCGAGATGCTCTTGAACATCTTCAAGGTATTTGGTCATGCACCAGAGCTGGGCGAGGCATTTACCCAGTCAGTAATGGCGATGTTAAAAGACGGTGAACTCGATTGGCTCACAAAGGAACTGATCATTCTCAAGGCCACGCATCGTAATGCCTGCCAGTACTGTGTTGTGCAACACGAAACGCTGAGTAAACGGCTGGGCATCTCCGAGGAGAAGATTGCCGATATCGGTGGCGACCGCTATAAGGACAGCCCGCACTTCACCGATGCGGAAAAGACACTGATGGATT
>JAOTXR010000446.1 GCA_029862285.1 Gammaproteobacteria bacterium | reverse complement strand
GTCAATCTTTCGGCCGAGGTAAACGGCGCAGGTGCGATAACCTGGTATTGAACATTGTCCGCCTTGCCCGCCATCTGCCCCATAGTGCGAGACTCAACAGCAGCGCGATTGCCGGGAGCGACAGAGCTCCACCACCGCCACCGCTGGAAAACGCAATCGGCGGCAGCGGCCGGCTGTCACGGATAATATCTTCCATGGGTAACAAGCTCAAAGCCGAGCTTTCCGCCGGACCGTATTCCAGCACCAGGTCGCCCGTGTAGGCATCGTAGACTTCGATCAGCACGTCGTAGTAATCGGCAGCAAAGCCGGACAGTAATTCAGTTTCTACTTCGTAGTCGTCCAGACCCGAAGTACCGTAAATAGTAAACACATCGCTATCGAAGACCTGCAGCCATCCGCCGGTTTCGCCACGCAGGTAGACTTGCAAAAACAAATCGGCATCGAAGTAGTCGGTATCGATATCCATGCTGACACGCAGATAGCTAAAAAAACCATCGTGGTCCATGTCGTCAAAGAGCTGGGTACGGGCCGAGTAGATTCGGTAAGCACAGCAACTGATGTTTTCTGCACCAACGGAGGGCTGTTTGTTTTCCCCGGAATGAGCCGTTTTCGGGCGTACGTCGAAGGTCTTGAGCGTGGTCGGGTCTTGCTGCCCGTTGGTTGCACGGTCACTTTCGAAACCTGCTTTCGAGCGAGCCGAGCGCGCATCTTCTACAGCGATGGCGGCGTCTTGCATGCCAACGACAAGCGCCAATGCAGCCAGGAATTGAATATACCGGTGTGAGCCGGGTCTCGAAGAAAACATGGCAACCTCTTGCAGTTCTGTTGCTGGTGTTGCCAATTCAAGCAAATTCACCATGAACCGGGACTGAACCATGCATGGCTCAATGGTTACCCCGCCACAGCCTGGTTGGCGTCAGCTATGGGCGAGATCGAAGAAGATTGCCGCCGGGAGCAGCGCTTTGAGCCGGACTGGATCAGGCTTTGGGCTTGGCCAGGAAGGCAAAGGGAATCGCGAACGGGCCAAACAACAGCCCCATGAAAACCCAAAACCGCACATTAGCCTGGCGTGACGCTGCAATTCGATAACACGCGTACATTGACGCCAACGTTAGGACAATCAGCGCGTAGATCATGTTGTCGCCCGGGTCGTCGAGCCCGAATCAGGGCTGATACAGCGCCACATGCGCACCCGCCGGATCGTTGATGACACAATAGCGTGCATCGCCCATGTTCTTCGGGCCGGCCACCACGCTGCCACCATGCACTTCGCAACGTCTGATACTCTGATCCAGGTCGTCCACGATAATGTAAAGCATCCACACCGGTGGTTGGTCGGCATTGCCACCGCGCGCGTGACATATGCCCGCCACCGCATCGCCGCCGGGCGGGACCATCATGTAATCGGCATATTCGCCCATGTCGACGTCCGCCGACGACCAGCCAACGACATCCTTGTAAAAATCTCTAACCTCATCGGCGTTCTCGATTGTGAGATCAATCCATCCGATCGAACCCGTTTTGGGTTTTTCTTCAGCCATGGGAGCAACTCCTGATCTATGGAACGAGCACGGCAGCGCCATCGATCTGTCCGTTGCGCAGACGATCGAGCGCCTCGTTTGCTTGTTCCAGTCTAAACACAGTCACGTGGGTTTTTACAGGTATCTTCGGTGCCAGGGCCAGAAATTCCTGCGCATCGCGGCGGGTGAGATTGGCAACCGAGCGTAGCTGTCTTTCGCCCCACAGGATTTTGTATGGAAAAGACGGAATGTCGGTCATATGGATGCCACCACAGACTACAACACCGCCCTTGACCACGGTCTGCAACGCGGTCGGCACGAGTTCGCCAGCCGGAGCGAAGATAATGGCCGCATCGAGTTGTACCGGTGGCGCTTCATTCGCAGCGCCGGCCCAGGCCACCCCGAGCTTGCGGGCGAAACGCTGCGACGCCCGGTCGTCCGGGCGGGTAAAAGCATAGACATCACGACCCTGGTGACGAGCCACCTGGGCAACGATGTGTGCGGCCGCGCCAAAACCGTAAAGACCGAGTTTTTTGGCATCGCCGGCCAGCGCCAGGCTGCGATAGCCAATCAGACCA
>JAOTXR010000445.1 GCA_029862285.1 Gammaproteobacteria bacterium | reverse complement strand
CGCCAGCGGCAAACGCGGATTGTCATTCCACAGCATGCCTTTGTCACGATTGCTCTGCAGCCAGTCCCGCGCGGTGCGCCAGGTGGCTCTGATTACAACTTGTGGACCACCCCTGCTCAACCAGTCGAGCAGTTTTTCCCAGGCAACCACCAGCGTGTCGTGCGCCGGCTCGATCTCATTGCCATCGACTACCAACAGTCGGGCGTTAACATACATATCGATTACTTGTTTGACACGCTCCTGCTCAATTTTGTCGGCGAACTCGAGTTCCGCCAGGTGGATCCGGCGTCGTGTAATACGCGCGCCATCTTGCGCCAGCATGCGCAGGAATACCCGCCTGATAGTTGCCTGGACGTGCGGGTCACTGTCGTCATAGAGCTTGCTGGCACGCCGGTGCAGCGCGCCCACGACGCCGCCGGTACTCTCGTAGTCTTTTTTGGTCAGTGCCCGATCTACGCCACCTGTTTCTCGGCGACGCGCCTGCGCACACTGGTACATTTCGGATAATGCGAACGACAACATCGGCAAGCCGCCAGGCATGGCCATGACCTCACCGAGGATGTCATTGACCAGTGCATCCGGTTCAAAATATATCGCTTTTACCTGCGCCGGACCGATGATGCAGTCGCGGAACTCCTCGAAATTCAGCGCCGGAACCAAGAAACGACCCTTCGCCCAAAGATCGCCTATCACTTGGCTGCTGGCGGCACGCGGTTCGAAATCTGAACGCAGCGTGACAAGCACCGTCATGTCTTTGTTATCATCGACAAGCCTGCTCAAGCGATCGAGAAAGTCGTCGCGTACTGCATCGTCATGGCAACGTGTGTACAGTTCTTCAAACTGGTCGACAAAAAGTAACTTACGATGACCGGCCGGCGAGCTATCCAGTTGCTTTAGCGCTGCATCCAGTTGCTCGATTGGTTTTCTGCCTAATCGCGCAGCGTGAACGATTGTCCAGCGGCCTCCACGTTGCAGTATTTCATCTGTCGGCGCGAGCAGGCGTGGCAGTAATCCGGCCTTGATGACACTGGACTTACCGGTGCCGGATGCGCCAACGACGGCAACAAAACGTGGATCCGATTCATCGACAATCCAATCCATCAAGTCGACAATCACGCGCTCACGACCAAAGAACAGCGGCGCGTCACACGGTGAATACGCTTTCAGGCCCAACCACGGATTATTGCTGTCGTCCAGCGGCGGATCCGGGATTGTCTTCTTCGGTTTTTTTGGATTTCAAAAAATAAATTGCCCGGTGTTGTCGGGCTTTAACGGCCAGATGCCTGGGGTCTGATGTATCGACGCGCCCGGCGGCACCAGTTCTTCAAAAACATATTGATACAGTTCAGTGGCGGTAATTACACCATCGGATCCATGCCCGGCGCGCGAAGAGTCTGCATCGCCCCCCAGACCGCGCATCAAGGCGGCGGCAAACGGCGAATGACCGTCCGCCGCTTTACTGTCTCGAGTGTTGAGTCGGCCTGGCGAAATGTCCATTGCCTTTTCGTCATACGAGGCCGAAGTCAACGCCTGCCAGGCAGTTCCCTTGAGAAAGCGTTCATATTGGCTGTCGTACAGCGGGCCGCTGTCCCACACGACAGCGCGGGTCGCGGCCCAGCGGAACGAACCCGCAAAACAACAATCGAGGATTACAAGCAGGTGCTTGCATGGTAGCGCCTGCAACGCTTCACGCACCCGGTCCATTGACAGCCAGGTGTCCTGTTTGCCTGGTGCTGCACCGTGAGGAATCAGAAACCCCTTGGGGCCCTCGCTACCGTCACCGCGGGCAATACCGTGACCGGCGAAGTAGAGCAGAAACGACGACTCGCTATCGAGCGCCTTCGGGAGTCTTTGTTCTAGCTGATTTGCAATGTCGTCAGCGGCCGCTTGCTCATCGATCAAGAGCGTGACGTTATACTCGTGTTGCTCCTCAAGTGCGCTGGCGATGGCGCGGGCGTCGCGCACGGCACTTTGTAACGGGGAGATTCCGCCCGTATAGGCATTGATGCCCACTACCAATGCGTTACCGCTCGGTAGTTCGCTCATTAGGGACTCCACCGGCAAAGCTAATTATCTTGAGTGTAGTCCATAGAAACCGCGCGGT
>JAOTXR010000443.1 GCA_029862285.1 Gammaproteobacteria bacterium | reverse complement strand
ACCGATTCAATCAACTGCTCTATTAGCATCTCAGTCACGACGTGATAGTCGCCGATCGGGGCGGCATCGGGCGACAGTACCTGTTGCGTCTCTGCGATGTTTGCCGCAATGGCCGCCTGCCCGGGATCTGCATCAGCGGAGCCGTCGGACTCCTCGATGTTTGTCAGACGCTGCCAACGCCATTGAAGAAATACCGCCTCAAAATCCTGAAAACTGAATGATTCGCTGCGGACCGGGTTCTTGCGACACAATTGATCGTATAAGGCAGGAAGTTGCTCGCACGGCGCGACGGTGCGGTCGAATAACCACATCGCATATTTCGCGATATCCGTCTGCATCATCCGCTCGTCTCGTATCGGCCAACCGAAAGAAATGTTAGCAGTGCTTGAAATTTATTACGCTGAACTGCGTCAGATTACGACTACGTAGCAGGGCCAACTTCGTCACACTATTCGCTACGAGTGAGCCGGGGTCGAACCGGAATTTGACAATATTCAGGATTTCGATTTCTTCGCAAGAAACCGACCGGCCTGAGTCCGATTGGGAATCGCGGCCAAGGTCCGCTGTCATTGTTCTCGTTGGTGCCCGGGGCCGGAGTCGAACCGGCACAGCCAAGTTAGGCCGGCGGATTTTAAGTCCGCTGCGTCTACCAGTTCCGCCACCCGGGCAATTGGAGCTGATTGGAGGCCAGGGTCGGAATCGAACCGGCGTACACGGCTTTGCAGGCCGCTGCATAACCACTCTGCCACCTGGCCTTGAATTCGGGGGCATTCCAGCGAGCGCGCAATGTAGCATATGCTCGCCGGCAGAAAAAAACCCCGGAACGGCGGTTCCGGGGTCACAAATCTGGAGCGGGAAACGAGACTCGAACTCGCGACCCCGACCTTGGCAAGGTCGTGCTCTACCAACTGAGCTATTCCCGCTGCGGCGCTACATATTAGCGGCCGGCCTAGGACTGTCAAGCACCTCCATCACGCTCGTCGTCGGCGCCGCGCTCAGGGGGTATTTCGGCATTCGGGTCGACTATGACCGGCCAGGCGGCGCGCAGGTAGACAAACATCGACCACAACGTCAGGGCTGCCGCAAAAAACAGCAGTAAAACGCCATACTCATAGATCTCCAAGCCATAAATCGGTCGCCGGTACAGCAATATGAACAGGGCTATGACCTGCACGATAGTCTTGATTTTGCCGATTGCCACGACAGCAACGCGCTGACGGGCACCCAGCAGCGCCATCCACTCACGGATGGCAGACACGCCGATCTCGCGACCGATAATAATTGCCGATGAAAGGGCGACCACCGGACCGAACAGGCCGTCGTGCGCATAAACAATAAGCACCAATGCAACAGCAACGATCAGTTTGTCCGCAACCGGATCGAGAAAGGCGCCAAAATGCGATGTTTGGTTGAGACGCCGCGCGAGGTAACCGTCGAGCCAGTCAGTCAGTCCGGCGAGCAGAAACAGGATTGCCGAAACCGGGCGACCCCAGTCACCCAGAAAAAATATGACGACGAACAGCGGTATCAGCGCCATCCGGCCCAAAGTGAGCATAGTCGGGATATTCAGCTGTGGTCGCATTGCTTACTCGACACCATGAAAAGTCTGATAAATAGATTCTGCCAGTTTTTGGCTGATGCCATGCACCTGCGAAAGATCCTCAATACCGGCACGCGTCACACCCTGTAATCCGCCGAAGTGTTTGAGCAATTCCCGGCGCCGTTTTGGGCCCAAACCCGGAATCGACTCCAGCACCGAACTGGTGCGTGCCTTTGCCCGTCGCGAGCGGTGCCCGCTGATGGCAAAACGGTGCGCTTCGTCGCGAATCTGCTGGACCAAATGCAAGGCTGGCGAGTCCGGCGGCAGTATAATTGGCCGGTCTTTGCCCAACAAGAACAGCCGTTCATCGCCGGGCCGGCGGTCGGGTCCTTTGGCCACGCCGACAATCTCGACACCATCCAGCTGCATCTCTTCCAGGACCTCCGCGGCCAGTGCAAGTTGCCCTTTGCCGCCGTCCACCAGCAGCACATCCGGTATGGGCGCCTCACCACGGCGAATACGGGTATAGCGACGCTGTAACGCTTGTCGCATGGCGCCATAGTCA
>JAOTXR010000444.1 GCA_029862285.1 Gammaproteobacteria bacterium | reverse complement strand
CCCTTTGTCGATGCGCAGGGCAGAGTCTGGTTTTGCGGCCAGGGTGGGGCGTATCTGGCGTATCTACTACCTGAATCGGGTGAATTCAAAAAATTTGAGCTGGCCGATGGTGCCTCACCACACAACCTGATTATCGATGATGATGATCAGGTCTGGTTTGCAGCGAATACGCTGCCGTACATTGGCAGACTAAATCCGGAGACCGGCCAGAAAGAAAAATTCGCCATGCCCGAGCCGGTAAGAGACCCACACACTCTGGTGTTCGACAGTCACGGTGACATCTGGTTTAGCGCGCAGCAGTCCAACTATGTGGCGAAACTCAACACAAACACAGGCGAGGTGACACCAGTGTCTGTGCCAATCAACCGGGCGCGCCCTTACGGAATCAAAGTCGATGCCAATGACCGGCCCTGGATTGTTTTATTCGGCACCAACAAATTAGCCACTGTGAATCTGCAGTCCATGCAGTTGGAAACTTTCGATTTGCCGCGTACCAGTGCCCGTCCGCGGCGATTGGAAGTCACCGCTGATGGCATGGTCTGGTATGTCGATTACGCCGACGGCATGCTGGGCCGATTCAGTCCGGCCGACAACGCCGTGACCGAATGGCCACTACCTGGTGGTGCCAAGTCCCGGCCTTATGGCACCGCGTTAGATGACAATGAACAAATCTGGATTGCAGAGGGGGGTAGCCCCAATCGATTAGTCAGTTTCGATACCAAGGCAGAACGATTTACCAGCGTTACCGAAATACCAAACAGTGGCGGCGCCGTACGCCACATGTATTTCCATCCCCCAAGTCGCGAACTATGGTTCGGCGAAGACACCAATTATTTAGGCCGCGCCAAAATCCCCTAACCCCGCTAGATCTTCCTGGCTTGCGAAGCTGCCGCCAATATCTTCCATTCCGCCCCTCCGGTGGGCGGAATAACAAGGCATAAAAAAAGCCCCGCAAAGCGGGGCTATTTAGAAGTCTCAAAGAAAAACTACTTATTGCGTCGGCGCATGCCACCTAATCCAAGCAGCGCTGAGGCGAACAACCACACCGCACCTGGAATTGGCACAACCTGGGTCAGTTCATCAAACGCCAGATCGCCCAGCAAGGCGTGGGCATCAGTCGTCGGATGGATTCCGTCCCAGAAAACATGATCGCCCGGGTTAGCACAAACCGAGCCCAAGCCATCATCAGTTGGTTCGCCTGAATAGCAGGCGGTATCCGTTACTGAAAAACCGAACGCGGCCGGGTCGGAAAGCATCATGTTGAACAGCGAAAACACATCAAAGAAGACAATATTCAAGCTCGGGTCTGAAGCGGCAAGACCGGTCATCGCCGTTTCCAGGGCAGTGTTGTGGTCGTTGGTTACGCCACTCATGAATAGCGAGCATTCCAGCGGGTCATTGGTCGGGCAGCCAGGCGTCATTCCGGCCAGCGCTTCGGGAGTCATGCCGATGTCTGGCAGGTTAGGGATTAGAAAATTGGTCGCACCGGCAGCAGCCAGAGTCGAGACGATAGTTTCAATATTCGATGCTGAGCCTGCGATGTTGTCGCGAACGTCATTGCCGCCACCCCAGACTACGTATAAGGCATCGGCATCTGCAGCACCACTTACGTCATTCAAATAGAGATTGGCCTGAGAAATTAGACTTGGCGGAAAGGCACCGGTCCCGGTCTGGGCGCCACCAAAAGCGTAGTTATTACCACCAGCGGTTGTCGAAGGCACGGCGGCCAGGCCCAGATTAGCGGCCAGATAATCCACCCAGACCAGCCCGTTCGAAAATCGCTCTGAATCGTAAGGGGGGGAAACCGGAAAAGAGCTTAAGGCTGCAATGTTGCCGGTATCCGACAGACTGTCGCCAAAAATAAACATGTTTGTGAAAGTCGTTGCAGATACATTGCCGGCGAAAAACAGTGCGAGCAGTGCTGCAGATAATATTTTTTTCATCGGAATCTCAAATTTGGCAGGCTGAAGAAATAAACCCCGCCAGTGGCGGGGTTTGTATAACGAGCAGTAGACTTAGGCTTTGCGGCGTCGTCGCATGCCAGCAAGACCAAGCAGACCGGAGCCCATCAGCCAGACAGCTGCTGGTACCGGAACAGGGGCAAC
>JAOTXR010000442.1 GCA_029862285.1 Gammaproteobacteria bacterium | reverse complement strand
CCTTCATGGGCACCCCAGACAGCAGCGACTTTATACGGGGTCGGTAACGCCAGGTTCGAATTCTGGGCTACGTACAGGACTGAAAAATCATCCTGCAAAAACGCTGTGGTCAGCAGAGCAAACGCGACCGCCACAAATACGAATTGACCTGCTGCTGCCGATTTTGCGGCACTCATCCACGATCGGCGTCCCAGGCCAGCGCCTGCGATGCCAAACGCAAACTGCACGAGCGCCAGCAACATGCCGAGGATCAGCGCGACTTGTCCCAGTTCCGGTAGCATAATTTTTTACTCGTTAATTTGACTGACCCGGATGACTGGTATTTTCCAGCGCTTCGGCAAGTTCCGGTGGCATGTAGTTCTCATCGTGTTTGGCCAACACTTCTTCGGCGGAAAAAACTCCGTCTTCGCCCAAACGACCACGAGCAATGATCCCCTGCCCCTCACGGAACAGATCCGGCAATATCTTGGAATAGGCGACGGTCACCGTATGCGCGTTGTCGGTCAACACAAAACTCATATCGATATCACCCGGCTCGCGGTGTACCGATCCGGGCACAACCAGGCCACCAATTCTGAAAGCCCGGGCAACCGGCGCCTCACCGGATTCGATCTGGCTGGGTGTATAGAAGTACAGGATGTTCTCGCGAAATGCCTGCAACGCCAGCGCGGTGGCCACCCCGGCACCAAACAGCACCAGTCCGACCCCCCACATTCGTCGTTGCCGCGGCGTCATGACAGGCTCCCATGACGGCGGCGGGCCCGGATCGCGGCCTGGCGGTGGTAGCGCCTCGCCAGCACGACGTTGAGTAACAGGACTACCGTCGTCAGGCCAAAAGCGCCCCAGACGTATCCTGCATAACCTCCCATATTAAGAAACTCTTGCAACTTTATGTATCTCCTAAGATTTCACTAACCCAGCGTTTATGCCATTCGCGTTCGAGCACCTCGCCGCGTACCCGAATGGCCAGGACCGCAGCAAAGTAGACCATAAAGCCGATCGACATGATCAACAACGGTATCAGCATGGCCGGATCACGAATCGATGGCGAGCCCATCTTTGTTATCGATGCCGGCTGGTGCAGTGTCGTCCACCATTCTACTGAATAGTGAATGATCGGGACATTAACCACCCCGACGACCGCCAGCAAGCCCGCGGCCCGATCCGCCCGGGTTCTCTCGTCGATCGCACCATGCAAGGCGATATAACCAAGGTAGAGAAACAGCAGCACCAGCTCGGATGTCAGTCGCGCGTCCCAGACCCACCAGGCGCCCCACATGGGTTTGCCCCAGATCGCGCCGGTCGCCAGTGCAAGAAACGTAAACCATGCGCCGACGGGCGCACACGAAGCGGCGACTGCATGGGCCAGTTTGATCCGCCAGATCAGGCCGACTGCAGCTGCCGATGCCATCACCATATAAACTAACAGCGACAACCAGGCACTGGGTACATGCACGTAGATTATTCGAAAACCGTCACCCATCTGATAATCGACCGGGGCGATTACCAGTCCACCGTAGGCACCGGCCAGGATCAGCACGATAGCCACCAGACCAAGCCATGGTGTCCACCGCTCAGCCAGCCGGTAGAAATGCGGTGGCGATGCCAGCCGATGCACAAATTTAGGTAAGAACTTCAATCCAGACTAATCCGTATGGCCGCTGCTATTGCCAGCGGACCAAGTGTCAATG
This sequence comes from Gammaproteobacteria bacterium, assembly GCA_029862285.1. Lineage (GTDB taxonomy): Bacteria > Pseudomonadota > Gammaproteobacteria > Steroidobacterales > JABDKV01 > JABDJB01. The sequence goes on along the minus strand of JAOTXR010000442.1, from coordinate 420 downwards.
CAAGTACCAGTATGGCGCCCAGCAAGTATAGAACGCCACCCGGTTGTTCGCCGAAAGCGGCCAGATCGGTTGCCCGCGCGCCAAAAATCAGGACGGGCACAATGAGCGGTACCACCAGAATCGACAGCAACAAACCACCGCGGTTCAAACCTACCGTTAATGCCGCGGCGATCGCACTAATGATAACCAGTGTCGGCGTCCCGAGCAGTAACGCCAGCACCATCGTCACGAGTCCTTGTGCCGGCATGGCCAATGAGGTGGCCAGCGCCGGCGACAATACAACCAGCGGCAACGCGCTGACTGTCCAGTGAGCGAGTAGTTTACCGAAAACCAGCGCGCTCAATGGCTGCCGGCTCAGTGCCATCTGCTCCAGTGTCCCGTCGTCAAGGTCCGGGCGAAACAGGCTCTCCTGGCCGAGCA
>JAOTXR010000441.1 GCA_029862285.1 Gammaproteobacteria bacterium | reverse complement strand
GGGCGCCACTGGCTGAATCTGGGCATTGGCGTCATCTGTATCTGGCTGGGTTTTGTCTTCGTCGCCACCCACGATGTCAATCAGGGACTCGTCCCGCTGCTGATCATGACTGCACTGGCCTTTGCCTTTGGGGCACACATGGTCATGGCCATCGGTGGCGCCGATATGCCGGTCGTCATTTCGATGCTCAACAGCTACTCCGGTTGGGCCGCGGCGGCGGCCGGATTTATGCTCTCCAACGACTTGTTGATTGTCACCGGCGCACTGGTCGGGTCCAGCGGCGCAATTCTGAGCTACATCATGTGCCGCGCGATGAACCGGAATTTCTTCGCGGTAATCATGGGTGGATTTGGCGGCGGCAGTACCGCGGCTGCGGCTGCAGCCGATGGCGAGGTGCAACCGGTGTCGGCCGACGATGTTGCCGAAATGCTGCGCTCGTCACAAAACGTGGTTATTGTGCCCGGTTACGGCATGGCAGTTGCTCACGCTCAACACCCGGTGTCTGAATTGACCCAGACGCTGCGCAACCGCGGTGTCAATGTGCGTTTTGCCATCCATCCGGTAGCCGGTCGCATGCCGGGTCACATGAATGTGCTGCTAGCCGAGGCCAGAGTGCCTTACGACATCGTGCTGGAGATGGATGAAATCAACGAAGACTTTCCGGGCACCGATGTTGTACTGGTCATCGGCGCAAATGATATTGTCAATCCGTCTGCGCTCGAAGAACCGGAGGGCCCCATCGGTGGCATGCCGGTACTGGAGGTCTGGAAAGCACAGACCACCGTCGTTTTAAAACGAAGCATGGCGACCGGTTACGCCGGGGTGCAAAATCCGCTGTTTTTCAAGGACAATACACGGATGCTGTTCGGTGACGCCCGCGACAGCATCGACGCCGTTTTCAAGCACATTTAGGGGAACATAATAGGGGACAGACCACGTTTTTCCGTGCAAAACCGTGATCTGTCGCCTATGATCAAGGTCATGAAAAAAACAAGAATCATCGTTGCCTTATTAATACTGCCACTGTCCGTGACAACAACCGAATCATCGGACTCGACTACCGGCAGAACTCAGGCCACAAACGACGCTTATGCCGGTGAAACGACATGGGAGTCGCTGCAACGCACCGGCGTGGCCGTGGTCAGTGTCGCCCTGAAGCCCGCGACCGGGGTCGCAAATGCCGGTCGCGCGACTATCAATCGGGCCGTCGCCAGTCGACAGCAAACGGTCCTGGATACACTCATGCCCGGTGGCTATGAAATCATGCATCGCTTTCAGTCGGTACCGGGTCTTACACTGCGCGTGACCGATGGCGTCGTGCTGGAACAACTGACCACGCACCCGATGGTCCGCCGGGTCGATCTGGAAGTTGGCGGTAGCGGCGGCCTGGCCCAAAGTGGACCCTGGGTAAATGCGGATGTGGCACATGCCAACGGCATTACCGGTGCGGGCCGCACGGTGGCCGTCCTTGATACAGGCATCGACACCGATCATGTAGATCTGGTCAGCAGCCTGGTTCAGGAACAATGCCTCTGCAACACCGGCGTAGACTGCTGCCCTACCGGCGGCAGCAGTGGCTCGGGACCCGGTAGCGCCGAAGACGACAACGGTCACGGCACCCATGTTTCCGGCATCGTAACCAGCGACGGCACCGTTGCACCGCTGGGCATCGCACCGGATTCGGATATAGTTGCAGTCAAAATGATGGATGCAACAAACGGTTTTTGTTGCGCCTCCGAGGTCACCGCCGCGCTCGACTGGGTGCTGAATAACCGCCCCGATGTCGATGCTGTCAACATGAGCCTCGGCACTTTTGCAGAGTTTGCCGGTGACTGTGACACGGAAACGGCGTGGACGATCAACATGGCCGCAGCGGTAGACGCGCTGCGCGATGCCGGCGTCCTCAGTATGGCGGCCACCCTGAACAACAGCAACGCCTTTGGCGTGTCGGTGCCAGCCTGCCTGAGCGGTGCGGTCGCGGTTGGTGCTACCTTCGATAACAGCGATACGATCGCGGCGTTTTCAAACAGCAGCCCGAGCCTCGATATACTCGCGCCGGGCGTGTCCATCAGGTCCACAGCAAACACCGGTACCAGCGTGATTTTTAACGGTACAT
>JAOTXR010000087.1 GCA_029862285.1 Gammaproteobacteria bacterium | reverse complement strand
ACCGGCCGCACCGCATCCGGTGTTGCTCTTTTTGGAATGGAAAACCCTTGCAAGCCCTGCTGAATATCGCTGTGCGTGCTGCCCGCCGGGCGGGTGACGTGATCATCCGTCACGTGGGTCATGTACACCAGCTCACCATTACGGAAAAAGCACGTAACGATTTTGTCACCGAAGTCGATCGTGCGGCCGAGGCGGAGATCATCGCAACGATACGCGAGAGCTATCCCGATCATGCGTTTCTCGGTGAGGAAAGTGGCTCAAGCGGCGACAGCGAAAACGTATGGATTATTGACCCGCTGGATGGAACCACTAATTTTCTGCACAGCTTCCCGATGTTCTCGGTCTCGATCGCGCTACAGCAAAAAGGCCGGATGGAACACGCCGTCATCTACGACCCAATGAGACAGGAGTTGTTTACCGCCTCGCGTGGCGATGGGGCACAACTCGACGGTCGCAAGATCCGGGTATCCGGCCGCAAGGGACTGGAAGGCGCGCTTATCGGCACCGGCTTTCCGTATCGCGCCAATGCCAAGTTCATGCGTGAGTACATGAGCATGTTCCGCGCCATTGCGGAGAATACCGCCGGTATACGCCGGGCCGGTTCGGCGGCGCTCGATCTTGCCTATGTGGCCGCCGGACGACTCGACGGATTCTGGGAACTGGGTCTGGGACCGTGGGACATGGCCGCCGGTTCATTGATTATTCGCGAAGCCGGTGGATTGATCGCCGATATCAACGGCGAGGACACATTCCTGGAAAGCGGCAATATCGTGGCCGCCCCGCCCAAAGTGTTCACCGCGATTCTCGCCGAACTGCACCCGCACCTCCCCAAGTAAGGGAACGAACCACGATCTATTTGGCGATCAATATGATCAGCCGATGTGGCCGGGTGGGCGCGTGTTCTGTGGGCCCGAGAGGTATGAGGAGATCATCCTTGCCGTCCTTGTTGAGGTCCATCAACCTGGTATTGCGCTCGTCGTAAGGCATGGACACCGCCACCTTCCGCGGTTGTCGTGCCAAAAGCGCCGGACCGGGCACGCCGATAAAGACGTGTAGCATTTTCGGGTTTTGCCCCACCAGCAAGTCCGAGCGTCCGTCGCCATTGACATCCCCTATTAACACCGCCGGGTAGAAAACATTGCCCACTCCGGCAAAGGGCGCAAAGCGCCTGATCCTGCGCGTCATGGTCGGCTTGCCGGGATAGACGCCGTCTGCCATGCGATAGAACTCGAGATCTACCGGGACGGAATTGCCGACGAGTGCGCGGGCCATCCCGCCGACCCCCATTCTTACGTCTCTGAACATGATGTCGATCTGGCCATCACCATCGAAATCCCGGAACCACTGGGACGAGTAGCCCCATGGCTGCCCCAGTCCCGCTCTTCCTCGCGCATGAATCGCCATTCCGGGTTCGGGTGCGAACAATGTACCGTCTGGTGTGGCAGTGCCGAAATGCACCTCGTACAGGCTGCGTTGTTTAAATGCAGACCGTCCCGAAAGCGTCAGCGTCACCAGGTCGGCGACCTGGTCGCCATTCAGGTCACGTAATGAGTGCAGGACCGTTCGCTTGCTGTACTCGTTGAATCCAAACAGGAGCGAAAACATGCCGTCGTCACTGAAATCGGACACGCGCGAGTAAGCCCCGTCGGAGTCGATCGGCACGTCGACCGTAAAGCTCATCGGTACCGGATCAAACTTCCCAAGCTCGTCCTGGGTGTGGACGTCGAAGTGGTCCTCGTTCCAAAAAACCAGGTCACTTCGGCCATCCAGGTTGTAGTCCATCTCATGGACACGGCTCAGATAGATGGGGATGGTCCCGGCAGTAATACCGATGTCGCGGTAGCTGTGCGCTTCGCCCATGCCTTCCACATCGAGAAACGGTTCGGCGGGGCCCAGTTTTACGGCGGCGGCAAACGAGCCGTCGCTTAGTTGCGTGGATATCCAGAAGCCATCGAAGTCGGGGAATATCAGGTCGTCGCGACCATCGTGGTTCAGGTCACGCGTGATATCCACATGCGGGATGCCGCCCCCTGGCCGGGTACCACTTCCTTCGAGGTTTTCCCTCGCATTGTAGTTTGTTTCCAGTTCAATCAGTGTCCGTTCCTTCCGGGTGCCGGGATCGAACCAGTTCACGCGGCGACCGTCATAGCTGATAAAGCGGTTGCGTCCGCCGATATTGGCTGCGTCGACGAACAACACATCGGGATGCAACGATGCATCCAGTGCCGCCACCCAGGAAACGCCGTCGAAACCGTACATTTGCACGCGACGATTATTATTCTTGTCGACATGAAACACTGCGATTTCCGCGGTCTCACCACCGAGAAAGAAACCGGTCAGAACGGTCGGGTTCTCGACGGGGTCGATATTGATATCGTATTGTACGAAGAGTTCGTTACCGGATTCCGCGGTAGCCGTCATGCAGGCGCACAGGAGTACCGCACATATCAAGGTCGAGGGCCGACGCCGACATCGGGCGCGGCCGGTAACCGGGTTGAGTTCTGCCGCATTTGCCATAGCTGTTCCCCTCGGGCACCGATTTTGCTCATCGTGCAATCAGCACCGTCGGCTATTGGGATACGCCAATCGTACTCTCGCGGCAGAACCCGGAGTACTACTATCGGCATAGTATCGGGACGCGCTACCCGACGTATTGATATACAGGCGGTTTTTGCGTCAGCGCCGCAGCGCAGGGACCGCGGCGGGACGCCCGCGGCTAGGGGAGGTCGTCGATTTCGTGTTCGCCTTTTTCGGGCGGCAGCAGGTCCTGGACGGTGATCTTGAGCGCGAGCGCGGTGGCGCTGGCGACGTATATCGACGAATAGGTACCGACGATGACACCGACTATCAGTGCGATAGAAAACGGCCGGATCACTTCACCACCCAGGAGAAACAACGCCAGCAATACCAGCAGAGTCGTGAGCCCGGTGATGAGGGTACGGGCCAGCATCTGGTTGATGGATAGGTTCATGATATCGACCGGTTCGCCCTTTCGCACTTTCAGCATGTTTTCGCGAATCCGGTCGAATACGACGATGGTGTCATTGAGCGAATAACCGATGACCGCCAGGATTGCCGCGAGTACCGACAAATCGAAATCGAATTGCAGCATCGCAAAAAAACCAAGCGTAATTACGACATCGTGAACCAATGCAGCTACTGCGCCAACCGCAAATTTCCACTGGAAGCGCAAAGCGACGTAAATCAGGATCATGATGATGGCGACCAGCATCGCCAGTGCACCGGTTTCAGTCAGCTCCTGGCCCACCTGTGGCCCGACAAACTCAACTCGTCGCAGATCGATATCCGATCCATCGCTGCGCAGCGACTGGAGTATTTGTTCGCGCACATCATTTCCGTCCATGCCTTCGATAGGCATCAAACGAATCAACACGTCACGCGAAGTACCGAAGTGCTGCACGATGGCAGTGTCAAAGCCGCCGTCAGCGAGCTGCGACCGCACTACGACCAGATCGGAATCCTCCGGATACCCGACCTCGACGAGCACACCACCGGTGAAATCGATGCCAAAAGCAAGGCCTTTGACGATTAGTGCGGCAATGGACGCGATTGCCAGTACTATCGAAACAGTCACCGCCAGACGGCGGTGACCCATGAAATCAATATTGGTTGTTTTTCCGATTAACTGCATCGTCGTCCCCTAGATGGCCAGCCTATCAACACTCTTGCCACCATAAGTCAGATTGACCAGGGCGCGGGTGCCGACGATTGCAGTGAACATGGAGGTCATGATTCCCAGTGACAACGTCACCGCGAAACCACGAACCGGACCAGAACCGAGCGTCCAAAGTACCAATGCTGCGATGAGCGTGGTGATGTTGGCGTCAGCGATAGAAGAGAAGGCTTTTTCGTAACCGGAATGTATCGCCGCCTGTGGTGTATTGCCGTTGCGCAGCTCCTCGCGAATTCGCTCGAAAATCAGCACATTTGCATCAACCGCCATACCGACAGTCAACACAATACCGGCAATACCCGGCATGGTCAGCGATGCCTGCAGCAAAGATAGCAGGGCGACTATCATTACCAGGTTGACCAGCAACGCGAGGTTCGCAAACAGGCCAAAAAGACGGTAGTAAAACAACATAAAGACGACAACCAGCAGGAAGCCAATACCTACCGCCAGCCGGCCCTGGTTGATGTTCTCCTGACCCAGGCTGGGGCCAATAGTGCGTTCTTCAACCATATAAATCGGCGCTGCCAACGAACCGGCACGCAACAGCAGCGCCAGATCGCGTGCTTCGGTACTGGTCAGTCCGGTAATCTGAAAACTGTTGCTGAACACACCACGAATAGTCGCGACACTGATTACGCGTTCATCGGTGTAATTCTCGTCGACACGCTCACCACCCCGCTCGATTGTGCGACGTTTTTGCTCAATAAAAACCACGCCCATGCCGCGATCGATGTTGTTTCGGGTTGTATCCAGCATGCGCCGCGCGCCCTTGGGACCCAGATCGACAAACACCGCGGGCTGACCTTCCGTGAAGCCGGCATTAGCATCGGTGATCTGGTCACCGGTGACGATCACATCGCGTTTTAGCAATACCGGTTGGCCGTTACGATTCTTGTACAGACGTGAGCCGGTCGGTGCCCGACCGCTGCGCTCGGCTTCCAGGGGATTGTTGGTTTCGTCGACCAGGTGAAAAGACAACGTTGCAGTTGCACCAAGAATCTTGATTGCCTGCGCCGAATCCTGCACGCCAGGCAATTGCACCACCACGCGATCGAGACCCTGGCGTTGCACCACCGGCTCGGCAACGCCAAGCTCATTAACGCGATTGCGCAACGTCGTAATATTTTGCTCAATCGCAAAATCCTGGCGTTGCCGTAACTGGACGTCGGTCATGGTCAGCTCGATGGCCGGGTTGCCGTTGACCGTTGTATCCAGCATCTGTACTTCATTGGTCTCGGCGGCGATAAGGCGCCGGGCTGAGTCGCGGTCGGCTTCATCGCGCAGTACTACGTAGACTTTGTCATCGGTTGACCGAACGGAGCGATAGCGAATCTTCTCTTCGCGCAACAGCGTTTTGAAATCACGTTCGTAATTTTGCATTACCTGCGCGATGGCCGCTTCCATGTCCACTTCGAACAGAAAATGCACTCCGCCACGCAGGTCCAGACCGAGGCTCATGGGATTGAGTCCCAGTGAACGCATCCAGTCAGGCATGCGTGGTGCCAGCGTCATTGCAGAGATGTATTCCTCACCGAGTGTTTCTTCCAACTTCGGCTTGGCACGAAACTGCGCTTCTTCTTCGGCGAAACGCACAACCACGCGGCCCTCTTCCAGGAACGCGTCAGTGATCTCCAGGCCTTCTCCCTGGAGAATCCCCTCGATGCGGGTGACAGCCGCTTCGTTGAGTGGGTCACCATTTTGCAGTGCAACCTGAATGGCCGGGTCCTCACCATAGATATTGGGCAAGGCGAACAGCAGGCCGAAAAGAACGACCCCGGCGACCAGCAAGTTGACCCACATGGGATATCGGTTTTGCATTATTCAGTGACCCGTCAGGCGTTTTTTATGGTGCCCTTGGGAAGGGCGCGGCCAATAGTGTTTCGCTGCACCCGTACTACGGTGCCGCTGGAAATCTCTATGCTCAGGTAATCGTCGCCAACCTCGGTGATCTTGCCGAGCAGTCCGCCCGCCGTAACGACTTCGTCACCGGTCGACAGGGCCGTTACCATTGCAGCATGTTCCTTGGCCCGTTTTTGCTGTGGCCGGATCAAGAGAAAATAGAACACAACGAAAAATAACCCCAGCATGATCAGCGGGCCGAACCCGGCACTCGGGGGCGGGGCATCGGCTGCCCAGGCAGAATTGATAAGCAGGTCCACGATGAGCTCCTCGGGAGCGCCGGCAAAAGAGCGCGGTATTATGCCACCAGCCCCGGCGTTGTGCAGCGTCTCAGGGCGATTCCTCGCCGGCCCGTGACCGGAAATCGGCCACGAACTGCTCCAGACGCCCGGCGGCAATAGCGCCACGCAGCCCGCGCAGCAGATCCTGGTAGAAATGCAGGTTATGGATGGTATTGAGCCGCGACCCGAGTATCTCGCCACATTGGTCCAGATGCCGCAGATAGGCCCGGGTGAAATTCCGGCAGGTATAACAACCGCAGTTTTCGTCGAGCGGGCCGGTATCGTCGCGGAAACGACTGTTGCGCAGCCGCACCATACCGGTCGACGTGAAAAGATAGCTGTTGCGGGCGTTACGCGTAGGCATGACACAATCGAACATATCGATACCGCGCAGCACCGCATCGATGATATCCGTCGGTTTGCCGACCCCCATCAGGTAACGCGGTCGATCAACAGGTAATTGCGAGGACATTTGCTCGAGCACACCGAGCCTCTCGCTCTTTTTCTCGCCGACGGCCAGGCCACCGAGCGCGTATCCATCGAAACCGATCGTCATCAGCGCATCCAGCGATTCGCGCCGCAAATCCGGATAAACACCCCCTTGCACGATTCCGAACAACGCACCGGGTCCGGCATGTGCCGCGTGGCAGCGAGTTGCCCAGCGCATGGACAATTCCATCGATGTCCGTGCATCGGCCTCGCTGACCGGGTACGCCGTACACTCGTCCAGGACCATCACAATGTCCGAACCCAGATCTCGTTGAACTTCGATGGATTTTTCCGGTGACAGGAAAATTTCGTCGCCGTTGACCGGCGAGCGAAACTTGACGCCCTCCTCGCTGATCTTTCGGTGCTCTGCCAGACTCCACACCTGGAATCCACCGGAATCGGTCAGTATTGGCCCGTCCCAGTGCATCAGGCCATGCAAATCACCGTGCGCACGCACGATGTCTACTCCCGGGCGCAGCATCAGATGGAAGGTGTTACCCAAAAGTATTTGCGTGCCAATGCTGCGCAGTTCTTCGGGCGTCATTGCCTTGACGGTGCCGTAGGTGCCGCAAGGCATGAAGGCCGGCGTCTCAACGGTGCCCCGTTCGAAATGCAACCGGCCACGCCGGGCTGCATTGTCGGTTTTGATCACCTCAAACCGCATTGTCTTCGCGACGGGTTATGAACATCGCATCGCCGTAACTAAAGAAACGATAACCTTTGTCTATTGCGTGCGCATAGGCCTGCATAATCGGCGTGTGACCGGCAAAAGCGCTGACCAGCATTAACAAAGTGGACTCCGGTAAGTGGAAGTTGGTGATCATCGCATCGACGACACGGAAGCGATAGCCGGGACGAACAAACAAGCGCGTGTCTTTGTCAGATGACGCAAGTTCACCGTTGTCGTCCACAGCGCTTTCGAGCGTGCGTACGCTGGTCGTGCCCACAGCGATCACCCGGCCACCACGCTCCCGGGCCGCGGCAACGGCGGCACAGGTCTCCGCGTCGATAATCATACGCTCGGCATGCATGTGATGCTGCTCGAGGTCTTCATTGCGCACTGGTTGAAAGGTGCCCGCACCGACATGCAAGGTGACGAAGGCCATCGCTATACCCTGCTCCCGCAGACGTTTCAGCATCGGCTCGTCGAAATGCAATCCGGCAGTTGGCGCGGCAATCGCGCCGGGACGATCCGCGTACACTGTTTGATAGCGCTCCCGATCTACTGGATTGTCGTTGCGGTCAATATACGGTGGCAACGGCATATGGCCGTGTGCGTCGATAAAGGCCGCCACTGGTTTATCGAAGCACAGGGTCCACAGTTCGGCGGTGCGCTCGACCAGCCGCGCTTGTACGCCACCGTCAAGTCTGAGCAGCGAACCCGCTTTAGGTGTCTTGCTGGCGCGAATATGCGCGATTGCACGATTCGCGTCGACTAAACGCTCAATCAACAGCTCTACGCGGCCACCGGTATCTTTGTGCCCGTACAGTCGAGCGGGAATAACCTTGCTGCGATTGAATACCAGCAG
>JAOTXR010000086.1 GCA_029862285.1 Gammaproteobacteria bacterium | reverse complement strand
GCATGTCGACGATGTCGCGCATGGCCATCTGCTGGCTGCGTCGGAAGGCAAGTCCGGCCGGCGTTACATACTCGGGTGTGAGAACATGAGTCTGGCCGAGATTTTCTCTGCGGTGGCCGCAATGACCGGTGCCAGGGCGCCTAAACTCAGGTTGCCGGTCGCTCCGCTGCTGCCCGTTGCCTATGCAGCCGAAGTAGTCGCAAGGGTAACCGGCAAGCCGCCAATGCTAACGGTAGACGGTTTAAAACTCGCACGAAAACACATGTATTTTTCCAATCAGCGTGCCATAGATGAGCTGGGTTTTTGTCCGCGACCGGCGAACGACGCTTTGCGTGACGCGGTCGAGTGGTTTTCGGCCAATGGGTACCTGAAGTGATGCAGGCTACCGCCCGCGCCCATCCCAATATCGCTTTGGTCAAGTATTGGGGTAAACGCGACACGCGACTGAACCTGCCAGCGGTGGGCTCGATTTCCATTACGCTAGATACGCTGCACACGACGACCGAAGTCAAATTCGATGCTGAACTCACCGGCGACAGTGTCCTGCTCAATGACAAGGTCAACGTAGCGGAAGCCGAACGAGTGATAGCCTGCGTCGATTTGCTACGCGAGATTGCAGGTGTGCAAACATGCGTTGAAGTTCGCAGCAGTAACAATTTTCCGACCGGTGCCGGGCTGGCTTCGTCGGCATCTGGCTTTGCCGCCCTCGTGACCGCTGTCGACGCGGCCCTGAATCTCAAATTGAGCAAGGCAAAATTATCCGAGCTGGCACGCCGCGGTTCGGGTTCGGCGGCGCGTTCAATCTTCGGCGGTTTTGTCGAGATGCGACTCGGTGTGGAAAGCGATGGTTCCGATTGCGTTGCTGGTCCGTTGCTCGATGCATCGGACTGGCCGCTTGCAGTTACGGTTGGCGTGGTCTCGCACGCAGCGAAAGACGTGGGTTCGACCGAAGGCATGGAACTGACCCGCGAAACGTCGCCCTGTTATCCTGCCTGGGTTGCAGAAGCCGAAACGGATCTCGGCATCGCGCGCGATGCGGTACAGGAGAAAAACTTCGAGAAGCTGGCCGATATCAGCGAGCACAGTTGTCTGAAAATGCATGCCCTGGCGATGTCGGCACAGCCCGGACTGATGTACTGGTATGGCCCAACAGTCGAAGGCATTCATCGCGTGAGGCAACTGCGGCGTGCCGGGCATGCAGTATTTTTTACGATTGATGCCGGACCGCAAATCAAGGTTGTTTCTCTGCCGGATGAAGTCGACACCGTGACAGATGCCTTGAACGACATTGGTGGCATCAGGGATATCCTGCGCACCGGGCTCGGGTCAGGGGCCAGTTGTGACTAGGGTCGTCGCGAGTGCGCCGGGAAAACTCATTCTATTTGGCGAATATGCCGTGCTCCGGGGCGGGCCAGCGATTGTGCTTGCTATCGGCCGGCGTGCTCGAGTGCAGGTCACACGTGGCGTTGCTGATAACCTGGTTACGGCACCTGAGATCTGCGAACGCAATGTGCCGTTTGAAATTGACGACGCGGGAAAAGTTCGTTGGTTGGGTGCTGATCCTGCCGCTACCGGCCGTCTGGGATTGCTCGGCGAAATCATTGGCAAATTCTGGCCCGGTGTGCCGGTGTATATTGAAACCGATACTTCCGCGCTCCATGAAGATGGCATCAAAATGGGTTTTGGTTCCAGCGCCGCGTTAACGGTTGCTGCATCGGCGGCACTGAGTGGCGAGAAACCAGAGTTAGGAACACTGATTGAGATTCATCGCGCGGCTCAGGACGGCCGCGGTAGTGGTTTCGATGTTGCCGCGAGTCTGCACGGCGGGGTGCTGATGTTTCGCTCCGAGCCGCTGGAGACGACGCCACTTGCCCTGCCACCGGGTTTGCACCTGCGTTGTGTGTGGACCGGTCACGCGGCATCGACGTCGGGATTTCTGCGTGGTCTGGATGCCCTCGGCCCGCGTCAGTCGGCGCTGACGGCACTGATCGACAGCGCGGAGAAGCAGGTGATGAGTCTGGGCGACACGGCCGCATCCTGGGTAGCCGCAGTGCAGAATTTTGCGATTGATTTGCACAATTTTGCCTGTCAGACGTCATTGCCGGTTTACGCTGGCGGACACGCAGAGGTGGCTGAAATTGCAGCGCGGCATGGTGTGGCCTACAAACCAAGTGGTGCGGGCGGCGGCGACCTGGGGGTTGCGGTCAGTGCCGATTCGGCTGCGATGGACCAATTCACGCGGGATCTGCGGGCTGTCTCGTTGCAGGTATTCGAACCGGGTTTGGACCCACGCGGCCTGGTGCTGGAGTAAGTTACAAGCGATCCCGGCCATGCGCTATTATTATACGAATCAAGCCGATATCCGGACGAGGAGTAACGGCATGACCGGATGTCTAAAGGAACACGCATGAACGATGGCCAGCTAGCCCGACAGGAGAATCGCGAGCCGCATCCGGGCTCCGCTCCAACCAGCCCGCCATCGCCAGAGGATATTGCGCTTCAGGATACGTTATTGCCGGGCGTCTCGCGTACTTTTGCCCTGACGATTCCTCAGCTGCCCGAACAATTACGGGTACCGGTTACAAACGCTTATCTGCTCTGCCGTATTGCCGATACGATCGAAGACGAGCCTGCTCTCGAGCCGGCCGAAAAGCAGCGTTTTCATCAGATGTTCGTCGCGGCCCTGCGTGGCGAAGCGTCAGCCAGTGAGTTTGCCCGGGAATTACACCCGAAGTTGTCTGCAGCGACGCTCGAGGCCGAACGGGAACTCATTTTGCACTCGCCCGAAGTGCTGCACACAACCCGTGCATTGCCGGTAACTCAACGTGCCGCGCTGGAACGTTGTGTATCGATCATGTGCGAGGGTATGCCGCAGTTTCAAAACACCGAGGCGTTGAACGGGCTGGCAAGCCTGCGTGAAATGGAACGCTATTGTTATTTTGTTGCTGGTGTCGTCGGTGAAATGCTCACCGAATTGTTTTGTGATTACTCTCCGGAAATCGAGCTCAGACGCGACGAGCTAATGGGGCTGGCGATTGCCTTTGGCCAGGGTCTGCAGATGACCAACATCCTCAAGGACATTTGGGAGGATCGCGATCGCGATGCGTGTTGGTTGCCGCGTGACGTTTTCGATGAAGCCGGTGTCGATATCAGCACCCTGCGTTCGAAGCAGGCGAGTGGCGGGTTCAATGAGGCTCTGAATGAGCTGATCGGTGTGGCGCACGCCTGTCTGCGCAATGCGTTGCGTTACACTCAGCTCATCCCCTCTGCCGAGACCGGAATCCGGCGCTTCTGCCTCTGGGCTATCGGCATGGCCGTGCTTACCCTGCGCAAGATCCACCAGAACCCGGATTTCAGCGAGGGACAGGCGGTCAAGATCTCCCGGCGAGCGGTTCGAACGACTATATTTACGGCTAACCTGACGGCCCGCAGCAACTCCGCCCTGGATGTGGTGTTCGCTCTGGCGGCCCGCGGACTGCCACTGGCCGACCGCCAGCGATACGAGGCGCTTACGAGCGGTCTGAATGGCTAGCCGACGGGGCGGGGTGCATCGCCGCAGGCTAATCGCCATAATGGCCCGCCGCCAGGCTGACGGCGGCAGATAACTCAAGGCTTTTTCGAGCGAGGCAACCATCATGCAGACATCGCGGATTCCCCGGTTCTATAAGATGTCGGTCCCCGAGCGAGTTCGAGCCGTCCGTGACCTGGGGGTATTGAACCGCGAAGACTATCGCTCGTTGAGCAATGGCGATCATTTGCTCACGGTCAACCGCGCCGACAAGATGATTGAGAATGTCATCGGCGTGATGGGTTTGCCGGTCGGTCTCGGGTTGAACTTCGTGATTAACGGCACTGACTATGTCGTGCCGCTGGTCGTTGAGGAACCCTCAATTGTTGCCGCGTTGAGCTCAGCGGCTAAATTGGTGCGGCAGTCGGGCGGCTTCGAAGTCGAGAGCACGGATCCGGTGCTCATTGGCCAGATCCAGGTTGTCGATTTGCCGCATCCAACGCGGGCGCGCCAGGCGTTGTTGGACAACAAACAGGAAATACTCAATCTCGCAAACAGCCTGCATCCGAACATGGTGGCGCGTGGTGGTGGCGCCAGGGACATGGAGGTGATCATTCATGCCGGTGCCAGCGAACAACTGGGCGACATGTTGGTCGCCCATCTGCTGGTTGATACCCGTGATGCAATGGGCGCCAACCTGGTCAATACCATGTGCGAGGGTGTCGCATCGCTGGTTGAGAAAATAACGGGCGGCAAAGTATTCCTGCGCATATTGTCGAATCTTGCCGACCGTTCTCTGGTCAAAGGCTACTGCAGCATTCCGGTTGAGAACCTGGGTGGCAAGGGATATGACGGCGAGCAGGTACGCGATGGCATCGTGCTCGCCAGCGAATTTGCGGCTGCCGATCCTTATCGTGCCGCAACCCATAATAAAGGTGTGATGAATGGCATCGATGCGGTGGCGCTGGCTACGGGCAACGACTGGCGAGCCATAGAAGCCGGGGCTCACGCCTACGCGGCACGTGGCAGCCACTATGCCTCGCTCAGCCGCTGGAGCCGTGCTCAGGACGGCGCGTTGCTGGGACAGATTGAGATACCGCTGAAGGTCGGCGTGGTCGGTGGTCCGCTGGAATCCAATCCGACCGTTGCGATGAACTTACGCATGTTAAACGTCAAGAGTGCACGCGAGCTTGGCGAAGTTATGGGTGCTGTTGGACTGGCACAAAATTTCTCGGCGTTGCGGGCGCTTGCGACTGAGGGTATTCAGGCGGGTCACATGACTTTGCATGCCCGCAGCGTGGCGACTGCGGCGGGTGCGCCACCCGAAGCATTCGATGCAGTCGTCGAACGACTTATTGAAAGTGGCACAATCAAGATCTGGAAAGCGCGCGAGCTGGTAACAGAAGTTGCCGAGCAATCAGCGCCAGGCGATGGTTCCGGCTTGCAGCAGCTCGAAGCAAAGGACGCAAAGGCCGGCAACGGCAAGATTATCTTTCTCGGCGAGCACTCAGTGGTGTATGGGCGTCATGCCATTGCCGCGCCGGTGGAGCTTGCTGTACAGGCACGGGTGCACGATTGCGCCGACGGCGTGAATCTGGTTGTACCGCGCTGGGGCGTGGAATACCGCATGCACCAGCAGGCAGAGAAGCGACGCTCATTTGAGGAACCGGCCGGCCTGATATTGGACAAACTTGGCCTGTCCGGCCAGGCGATGCGCATAGAGGTGTATCCCAATGTACCGCGTGCGATGGGTCTGGGTGGTTCGGCGGCGACGGCCGTCGCGATAATCCGGGCGCTGGATGATCATTTCTCTCTCGGTCTGGACGAAAACGAAGTCAATAGACTCGCCTATGAAAGCGAGAAGGTGGCGCATGGCAATCCGTCCGGCATCGACAACACGGTAGCGACCTTTGGCCAGACTTTGTTGTTTCGACGTGGTGATCCACCTTTAATCGAAGAACTGAATCTGCCGCACAAGATCCCGGTTGTGATCGGCATGAGCGGTGTCGAAAGTCTTACGGCCAAGATGGTTGCGCGCGTGCGAGCCGCGTGGGAAAAGAACGAATCGTTGTATGAGCGCATCTTTGATGAAATTGACGCACTGACACTTCAAGCTGTCGATGCATTGAAGCAAAACAACATCGAGCAACTGGGCGAGCTAATGAACATTAACCAGGGTTTGCTCAATGCGCTTCAGGTCTCTTGTTGGGAGCTGGAAGAACTCATCCAGATTGCTCGCGAGAATGGCGCCTCAGGGGCCAAGCTGACCGGCGGCGGTGGCGGCGGTTCCATCATTGCAGTGTGTCCGGGCGATCCGCAGCGCGTGGTCAAGGCGATCCGCGATGCCGGTTATCAGGCGATGGAAGTCGAGATTGGCTGACGAACGCGGAACGGCGCATAGCTCCGCTGTAGTTTCCAGCGAGAGCGAACGGCTCATACTGGTCGACTCACAGGACAACGAAATCGGTTTCGAGTCCAAGGGAGCGGTGCACGATGGCGTCGGTCTATTACATCGTGCGTTCTCACTGTTCATTTTCAATCGTCATGGCGAATTGCTGATGCAGCAACGCAGCGGTGACAAACGTCTATGGCCCATGTTCTGGTCAAACAGTTGTTGCAGCCACCCGCGCGAAGGCGAGGACATGAAGGAGGCAATAGATCGCCGGCTGCATCAAGAGCTGGGCATGACGAGCGAGTTAAAGTTTCTGTTCCGTTTCCGTTATCATGCACAGTTTGGCGATCTCGGTGCCGAGCACGAGTTTTGCTGGATTTATATCGGCCGCAGCGATGACGAGGTGAAAGTTAATCGCAACGAGATTGCCGCCTGGCACTGGATCAGCATAGAGGGTCTGGAACAGGAGATGGCCGAGGAATCACAACGTTTCACACCCTGGTTCAGGATGGAGTGGGAACGCATCTGCAATGAATTTGGCGATGAGTTAAAGGAAGTAACCAGCGAAGTATGAGTATCCCTCTAAAACAACAATTCATGGTGGGCAATTATGTTCTGAGGCAGAAGCTCATGCGTCGGAAGCGCTACCCGTTGGTGCTGATGCTGGAACCGTTATTCCAATGTAATCTCGCCTGCGCCGGTTGCGGCAAGATCGATTACGAGAAGGACATTCTGCAGCAACGAGTCTCGGTAGAGAACGCTTTGCGCGCGGTGGACGAATGCGGGGCACCGGTAGTCTCGGTCGCCGGGGGTGAGCCGCTGATACACAAGGACTTGCCGGAGATTATTTCCGGGATCATCGATAGAAAAAAATTCGTTTATCTTTGTACCAACGCCATTCTGTTGCGCAAGCGCATGGACGATTACGAGCCTTCGCCCTACCTGACGTTTTCCATACATCTCGATGGTAATCGAAAGCGTCATGATGAGTCTGTGTGCCAGGTTGGCGTATTCGATAAAGCAGTACTGGCAATAGAAGAAGCCCGGGCACGCGGTTTCCGCATAAACGTGAATTGCACATTGTTCAACAGCGAAGACCCGCAGGATGTGGTTGAATTTTTCGATCATGCCATGGCAATGGGTGTGGAAGGTGTTACTGTCTCGCCCGGTTACAGCTACGAGCATGCACCGCGGCAGGATGTATTCCTGGGTCGCAAAAACAGCAAAGAGTTGTTTCGCGAAATATTTCGTCGCGGCAAGGAAAACAACCGCAAATGGCGGCTCAACCATTCCAGTCTGTTCATGGACTTCCTGGCTGGTAATCAGACGTATCACTGCACGCCATGGAGCAATCCCACGTATAACCTTTTCGGGTGGCAAAAACCCTGCTACCTGCTTGTTGACGAGGGCTATGTGGACAGCTACCAGGAATTGATGGCCGGTACTGACTGGGATGAATACGGAACCGGCAATAACCCCAAGTGCGATAACTGCATGGCGCATTGCGGCTATGAGGGGACGGCGGTCAACGACACCTTCGCCCATCCGATCAAGGCACTGAAAGTTGCTTTGCGTGGACCACGCACCGACGGCCCGATGGCACCGGAAGTACCAATCAATTACACCTCGCGACCAGTTCCCGCAGTTGGTGTGCCGATTGAGTCCATCGGCGGTCGCGGTAACGGTGCTTCGCCACACTGACCGTTTGCGACTCCATGTGCTGGCAGCTCCGGGAGAGGAGCTGGTCGTCGCCAGCCAAGATCGTCTGCTCTCGCTGCCAAAGACATGATCAAAGGCATGGGCACGCCAGGCGTTTTGGCGAGTTCGAACAAGTGAACTAAGTGGCGTGCCACTGTTCCAAACAAACTCCTGCTGCCAGATAGAAGTTCGCCACAGAATGAAACGATTGGTCCTGACATTAGTGTTGTTATTGCCGCTGGCGGTACAGGCGGATCCACAGCGGGCGATCGAAGAGTTTCAGAGTGCGTTATTGGAGTTCGCGCGTGGTGATGTTGCGAGTTTTGAC
>JAOTXR010000085.1 GCA_029862285.1 Gammaproteobacteria bacterium | reverse complement strand
CCGAGTGTGCCGACCAGGTGCGACATGCGCCGTGTATCTTCGAGTTCGTCTATTTTGCCCGCCCCGACTCGATTATTGAAAATATTTCTGTCTACAAGGCACGACTGCGCATGGGTGAAAAACTGGCCGAGCAAATACTGCGCGACTGGCCGGACCATGACATAGACGTCGTTGTGCCGGTTCCCGATACCAGCCGCACTGCCGCAGTGACAGTTGCGCACCGGCTCGGAGTTAAGAATCGCGAGGGCTTTATCAAGAACCGGTATATCGGACGCACTTTTATCATGCCGGGTCAGCAGGAAAGACGAAAGTCAGTGCGTCGCAAACTCAACGCCATAGATCTGGAGTTTCGCGACAAGAACGTATTGCTGGTGGACGATTCGATTGTTCGCGGTACGACTTCGCAGCAGATTATCGACATGGCTCGCGATGCCGGTGCAAAGAAAGTCTATTTTGCGTCGGCGGCGCCGCCGGTACGCTATCCCAACGTTTATGGGATTGACATGCCGGCCGCCCACGAACTCATTGCCCACGACCGCAGCATTGACCAGGTTGCCGAGCTGATCGGAGCGGACCGGCTGATCTATCAGAAGCTCGAAGACCTGGTGGACGCCGTTTATTTTGAAAGTGCGAATATCCGGGAATTCGATACATCATGTTTCTCCGGTGAATACGTTACCGGTGATGTGAGCGAAGCCTACCTCGCACGTCTCGAACGCGAGCGCTCCGATGGCGCAAAAGCCGCCCGGAAGTCGCACAGCGCTGGCCTGAGAAGCGCAGGCCGCGGCTACTGACCGGCACCCGGACCCCTCCGGTTCCAATGTGTGAAATCTTGTGCAGCGTGACCTGAGTTATTGCAGACACCATCCAGCAGTTCATAATGCTGGCCTGAAGTTACGAAGGGCTAGGAAGCGATGACAGACTTCACCGGCGGTGATGATCCAATAGTAAGGGAGTTATTGCCTGGCTATCTGAGCCGGCGCCGGGAAGAGCTGGCAACTCTCGAAGCCGCCCTGGAAGACCGGGATTTCGCCAAGCTGCGCATTATCGGCCATAATCTGCGGGGCTCAGGCGGCGCCTATGGATTGGAAAAGGTGTCCGAATTCGGCACGTCGCTTGAGACGGCTGCACAAGCCGAAGATGACGATGCGATCAGGGCAACCATCCACCAAATGCGTGCTTTTCTGAAAGAAATTGCCATATAGGCGGGCTGCTCCGGCTGTCGCCCGTTCTGAATACTGATGTCGCCAACTGTCCTGATCATCGACGATCATCCCGAGTTTCGTGATCTGCTCGCGCATCACATCCACTCCGAATGGCCGCGTTCGCAGATCGTTCACCACGATCACACGATCATGCCTACGGTCGAGTTGCTGCGTGACGATGTCGATGTAATTCTGCTCGATTACCGTCTCGGCGATGAAAGCGGGCTGGACTGGTTGCGCTCGATGCGTGCAGAACCGGGATGCCCGCCAATTATTTTTCTTACCGCTGCAGGTGACGAACTCCTGGCCGTTAAGGCAATCAAGGCGGGCGCGCACGACTATCTGCCCAAGAACCGGCTGACTAACGAGATGCTGATAAATTCGGTTCGCGATGCGATCCGTGCCCGCAGTCCGCTCGCACAAGCGTCAAGTACGCCAAAACCGGCTCAGCTCAAACCGGTGTCGCACGATGTCCTCAGAATTCGTGGCTACGATATTCATAAGCAGATTTCTGAACGCGGCCCGTCTCTGATCTATCTTGCGGAGCATGCGAATGGAGGTTGCTCTCAAAGTGTTGCTCAATGCCGGGGACATCGATGCCGACAAGCTGGAGCGATTTTTGCAGGAATGTGAAGTAGTCACCAATTTGCGTCACCCAAATGTAGTGCGTATCTACGACCATGGTGTCGCCGACGAGGTTGTTTATATCGCGATGGAATATTTTCCACGAGGTGATCTTAAGGTTCATCTGCGCAAGGGGATGTCGCCTGGTCTGGCGTCGCGCTGCGTTCATCAAATCGCCGTGGCGCTAAATGCTATCCACGAGGTCGGGATTCTGCATCGCGATCTGAAACCTGCCAATGTGATGGTGCGCGAGGACCACAGCCTCGCCCTGATTGACTTTGGGCATGCCAAGCAGATGTGGCTCGAAGCGGAGCTGACCGACACCGGCGAGGTATTCGGTACCCCTTACTACATGAGCCCTGAGCAGGGGCAGGGCGAGCCGATTGACGAGCGCAGCGATATCTACAGCCTCGGCGTGATGTGGTACGAGCTGCTGACCGGTCGCAAGCCGTACACCGCCGCCTCGCCGCTGGCCGTGATCTACAAGCATACGCATGCTGCAGTGCCTGAACTGCCAGAATCACTGCGGCAATACCAGCCTATGCTGGCCCGGATGATGGCCAAAGACCCGCAGGACCGATTCCAATCCGCTGCAAATTTGCTCGAAAAACTTGACGAAACGTTGAGCATTGCCGACACTTCAAGGGCTTAAGGCGAGTTCACTCCCGCTCAGGGTACTGGTAAAGAAAATTTTAGGACTAGAGAAAAGTGCGGATAGCCTTACTTGAAGACGATCGGGAGCAGGCCGAATTGATGCTGAAATGGCTGGCTGACGCCGGGCACAACTGCTCTCACTACGACAACGGCAAGGATTTTTTGCGCAAGGCTCTGCGTGAAAGCTACGACTTGCTGATGCTGGATTGGATGTTGCCGCAACTGAGTGGCCTGGAAGTGCTGCAGAAAATCCGCCAGAGCGGTAAAAACTTCACGCCGGTTATCTTTATTACCGCCCGCGACGAGGAAGCCGACATTGTTCGAGCGCTTGAAGCCGGTGCGGATGACTATATGGCCAAGCCGATCCGCTACAAGGAACTGGTTGCGCGGGTGGCTGCATTGGCACGACGCGCTGCCGGCGGCCGGGCTCCCGACGAGTTACCGGAAACCGAGCCATATAAATTCGATCTAAAACGCAAAACGGTTGGGCTGGGCGATGAAGAAGTCGAGCTGACGCATCGAGAATTTGATTTGGCGCTTTTTATGTTTCGAAATTGTGGTCGCGTTGTTTCCCGCAGCCACATACTTGAATCCATTTGGGGCATGCATGGAGCCGACCTCAACACGCGTACGGTTGATACGCACATAAGTCGTTTGCGCAAGAAACTACAACTAAACGAAAGCAACGGCTGGCAATTGTCGGCGATTTACCAGCACGGTTATCGCCTTGAGCGTCTGGGAGAAGATCCGGCGTAGCAGTTGTCTTCCTGTCAGATCGAGTAAGAGATCGCCTATGTCAGACAAAGAGCAACACGCCGTTAGCGGCGGACAAAACGTCGACGATCCGGATCAGAACGTCGACAAGATCCGCGAGATCCTCTTTGGTGGTCAGATGCGGGATTATCAGCATCGCTTCGATGACCTGGAGGCGAATATCTCCGCGACCAGCGAAAACCTGCGCAACGATCTCAGTAACCGAATCGAGAACCTCGAGACTTTTGTACGACGCGAACTGGAATTGCTGGGCGAGCGCCTGGTAAACGATCGTCGCGAGCGCGCGGAACAACGCGAGGACAACGTTGCGGAAATGCAGGAGGTCCGGCGGCGTTTCGATGAATCGCTGGTCCGGTTGGATGAACAGACAGCCAACGAAACACGTGCGATACGCGGAGCGTTGCAGGAGAAGAGTCTCGAGCTGGTTCAGGTCATTCAGCAGAGTCGCGATGAATTCAATTCCATGTTGAGTCGTCAGGCCAATCAGCTGGAGGATCGCAAAGTCAGTCGCGAGGACCTGGCCGCATTATTGTCTGAAGTCGCATTGCGTCTGAACCGCGAGCTTGACCTACCCTCAGACTGACGCTGGTGTATGCCCCTGTTGATCGGCACGCAGGACGTGAGGAGCGGCAGTGAACGATATCGACAAGCTAAAAGAGCTGCTTTTTCGTAACGAGAAGAAAGCGCTCGATGCGATAACCCGCCGTCTGGAAACGCCCGAAAGCAGGACCGCGGATATCTCGGATGTCCTGCCTGAATCGATACTGCGTAGTCATGCAGACAAGCGACTCGTGCGTTCTCTGCAGGAGCCGGTAGAACAATGCATGAAGGCATCTATCCGTCAGGACCCGGACAGCTTTGCCGATGCGCTGTTTCCGGTAATCGGTCCGGCGATTCGCAAGTCCATAGCGGAAGCACTGCGTTCAATGACGCAGTCCATCAACCAGGCGATGGAAAGCAGTTTCTCAGTCAGGACACGGTACCGGGCGTGGCGCGCCGGTATGCCATTAGGGCAGTACATACTCCAGCGCAACATCGTCTATCGAGTGGAACAGGCCTTCCTGATCAAGCGCTATGACGGATTGTTGATAGAGCACGTCGAGCACGAAAGTGTGATGGCGAAAGACACCGACGCGGTTTCAGCAATGTTTACCGCAATTCAGGACTTCATTCGTGATTCCTTTTCCGAAGAACAAGGCGAGTCCCTGACCACTGCTGTAATGGGCGAACTTACGCTATGGGCGGTGCACGGGCCGCACGCCATCCTGGTTTGTGTCATTCGTGGGGTCGCGCCGGCCGGTTTGCGAAGCGACTTGCGGGAAATCCTGGAACAAATACACTTGCGCCACGGCGAGGCTCTGTTTGGTTACGATGGCGGCGCACCACTTCTGGGCATCGATATGGAGCTTGAAAAATGCCTGGCATTTGAGCAGCAAAAGGAGACCGATAACGCCAGCGGCAAGGCGGGGCGCCCGCTGCCGATCATGATTTTTCTGGGCGGGTTGCTGTTGCTGGGTGCGTGGCTGTGGTTTTCCAGTTTTGCGGATGCGCGGCGGCTGGAGAATTTCCGCGCCGCGCTCGATTCGACCCCAGGTATCGTGGTGAACGAAATCTATCGTGAAGACGGCCAGGTGGTTGTACGCGGTCTGCGCGATCCGTTATCCGGATCCCCTTCAGAGATTGCACCGGGATCGCAGGTTGATCCGGCCGAGCTGCGGCTCGAGTTGTCGCCCTATCAATCGTTGGATGCCGCCATTGTCGAACGCCGTGTGCGGCGCATCCTGCAACCACCGCCCGGCGTCGGCCTGCGCATAGAGGGTAACCGCTTGCGCTTGAGTGGCAGCGCGCCGGTCGCATGGAAACAGAACGCCCAGTCGCTTGCTGTTGCGCTACCGGGCGTCGATACCGTAGACATGACCCGAATGGCAATGAGCGATGCAGAGCTGCTACAACTCGCGCAAACTGAATTGCGGCCGCCCAACACCGTCACATTGGCGGTCAGGAATGGTTCACTTGGTGCCTCGGGAACGGCATCTCATGCGTGGGTCCAGGCGGCGACGCGGCAACTGGCTTCCGTGACTGGTTTGAGTGCCGGTAATCTGAATGGTGTGGCAATCGAGGAGCGCGTACGTCTGAGTCAGTTGTTGGCCACAACCAGCGGCACCGAGATCTTTTTCTCCACGAATGAAATCCTGCAGGCCGGGCAAGATGCTGTACTGGAGAGAGTGAGTTTGCAGTTGCGGCAGATCGCCAACCTGACCGAACAGCTGGGTGCGGATCTGCAGATTCGCATCCGCGGTTATTCGGATGGCACGGGCGACGAACAATCGAATCACATCGTCGAAATGGCGCGTGCCGATCGCGTGGCACAGTGGTTGGTTAACGCCGGACTGGCCCCCGACAACATTCAAATGCAGGCGTCAGGCTCGTCTATTGTCAGCACAGGGGTGCAAGCGCAACTGCGTAAAGCTGAGATATCTGTAACTGTAAGCGATAGTGGTTAGGCCGTGGATGTCTTGACCTGCAAGATCTGTATCGTCGGCGACTTTGCGGTCGGTAAGACCAGTACGGTCGCCCGTTTTGTCCACAACGTTTTCTCAGAAAAATATCTGACCACAGTCGGCGTCAAGATTGATACTCGAAAACTCAGCGTCGACGGAGCAGAAATAAAGATGATAATCTGGGATATCGCCGGTACTGATCGATTTTCTGCGGTCGAGTTTTCCTACCTGCGTGGCGCCAGTGGGTATCTGGTTGTCGCTGACGGCAGCCGCTCACACACACTCGATGTCGCCGAGCGCCTGGTGCAGGAGGCTCGCGAGCGATACGGTGCGGTGCCGCAGGTATTTTTGATCAACAAGTTCGACCTGCAGGACGAATGGGAAGTACCGGACGAACGGGTCGAGCAACTGCGCGATGGCGGTGAGTCGGTTTTCCTGACCAGTGCAAAGAGTGGCGTTTGTGTCGATGAGGCGATACATGCACTGGCGGACATGTTGGTAGCGCAGCAGGGCGATCAATAAGACTGACATGCTTCCCGGTGTAGTCAGCGATTATCTGAATCGGCTCGATTCGAAACGTATTCCGCCGCTGATTCTGCATATCGATGCAGACTGTTGTTTACTGGACAGTTGGGGTAAGCCCGAAGCATTGGGTTTTCCGCCGCTGAACAGTGGCGTGGATTTGTCTGATGCATTGCCGTTTCTGACCGGTGTCGATGCGACCCGGAGCGGCAGCCTGGCCTCCGTCGACCCCGGTACCGGCCACGCCATAGACGTTCAGTTCCTGCCCGATGCCGCGGGGCGTTTGTTTGTCGTGCTGACCGACGCCAGAGAACAGCACATACAAACGGCCGAGCAGCAGCAACGGACCTACGAAACCCGTCTGTTGTACCAGAAGCAGCAGAAACTGCTCGATCAGCTCATCGCCACGCGAACCGAGCTGGATTTGCGCCGACGCGAGGCCGAAGAAGCGTTGCGCGTTAAGGGTCAGTTCCTGGCCAGTGTCTCGCACGAGTTTCGCACTCCACTGACGTCGGTAATCGGTTACGCGGAATGGTTGGCCAAGGCGATGGACCCGGACGATCCGGCGCGGCGCCAGGCGCGTGCCATCGCGCGGGCGGGTCAGCATATGGTTACGCTGGTCGATAACCTCCTGGAACAGGCGCGCATCGACAACTCGGAGGCCACAGTTCACGAAGATACCGTGGATTTGCGGCAACTGGCCGAGGATATGTCTGCCATCATGGCGCCGCTTGCCGCTGACAAGGGTCTGGCCTTTGCTGTGTTTCTCGACCCACAGGATGCCGCCGATGTGGTGCTTGATGAAATGCGAGTGCGACAGATACTGATCAATTTGCTTGGCAATGCGGTCAAGTTTACCGAAGAGGGTTTTGTGCAATTAACACTTGCCTGGGCAAACGATCAGTTGCACGTCGCAGTCTCCGACAGCGGCCCGGGGATTGCCGAGGCCGATCGTGCCCGAATCTTCTCGGCATTTGAACGGCTCGAGGGCGCACACAAGCGCGCTGGCGCCGGACTCGGACTGCACATCACGCTGCAACTGGTGAAATTGCTAAGAGGCTCCATCGGTCTGGATTCGCGACCGGGGGAAGGCAGCCGCTTTCATGTTCGTTTGCCAGCGCCGTTGGCTGAGATTCCGGAAGAGACAACGGCGCCCGCAGCCAGTGGTGGTCGAATCCTTGTTGCTGAAGACGATACCGACATCGTGCAGTTAATGGAGTTATTTCTCGGTCGTGCCGGCTACACTCTTGACCTTGCGGCAAATGGTCGCGATGCCGTTACCATGGCGCTCGGCAACCCGCCGGATCTGGTCATCATGGATCTCAACATGCCGGTACTCGATGGCATCGGCGCGGTCCGGGAGCTGCGCGAAGGCGGTTACAACGGGCCGGCCATTGCATTGACCGGCGCCACGCTGGACGAGGATAGAATCCGGGCCATCTCTGCCGGTTTCGACGGTTTCGTGACCAAGCCGATACGCATGCCCGAACTGATCGCCTTGTTGCAGGACTTGATCGAGTGAGCACTGTTCCCATAGAAATCGAGAAATTTCTGCAGGCGCCAACACCCCCCGAATGGGTCAGTTCAGCCAGCCAGCGGCTGGCCGAACTGCTACTCGATCATGCCAATTGTGAAAAGAAAGCGGCAGCGTCGGCGCTTAG